>CAZEFP010000522.1:0-3089 GCA_964511565.1 uncultured Planctomycetaceae bacterium | reverse complement strand
GCCTCCTCTTCTTGCTGGCCGCGGGCTTTCGGGCGCCACTCGACTTCGCCGTGCCACCTCCGACCGGCGCCTTCTTCCCCCGCCCGGGGGCCTTGGCACCCTTCGGCCCCCTGGTCGACTTGCGCGCGCCTCGCTTCTTCTTCGCCGTCGATCGGTCGTCCGCCGTCAACCAGCGACCGGTGATCGAGTCCCCGTTGGCCGCGAGCTCCGCAGGCGTTCCTGTCGCGATGATCTGCCCGCCGGCCTCACCGCCCTCTGGCCCCAGCTCGATGAGGCGGTCGCACACCTCCAGGAGCTCGGTGTGGTGCTCGATCACGACCACGGCGTTGCCACGCCGCACCAGCCGGCCCAGGCACCGGGCGAGGTGCTCCACGTCGGTCGCGGCGAGCCCCGTGCTCGGCTCATCCAGGACGAGGACGCTGCGCTGGGCCACCCCTGAGGGCGAGTCGGCGCGCCACAGCTCCGACGCCAGCTTGATCCGCTGGGCCTCCCCGCCGGAGAGCGTGGTCGAGGACTGGCCGAGGGACATGTACCCGAGCCCGACGTCGTGCAGGGTGGACAGAATTCGGCGGAGCGCGGGGGACGCAGCGAAGAACTCGAGCGCCTCGTCGACGCTCATGGCGAGGACGTCCGCGATGGACCGTCCCCGGTAACGCACCTCCAGCACTTCAGGCTGGTAGCGCGAACCGTCGCACTCCTCGCAGGTGAGCCAGAGATCCGAGAGGAACTGCATCTCCACCAGGGTCGCGCCCCGACCGTCGCAGCCGGCGCACCTCCCCTTGGTGGAGTTGAACGAGAAATTGGACGGGGTGAAGCCCTTCATCCGCGCCTCTGGCGTCTTGGCGAAGAGCTCACGGAGGTGGGGCATCAACTCCACGTAGGTCGCCGGCACGCTGTGCGGGGTGCGTCCGATGGGCGACGCGTCCACCACGGCGAGGCGCGTGCCCTCCGGAACCGACGCGCTCTTCCAGCGCCCACCCGCGGCCTCACCGCGGATCGCGGGGACGAGGGCGTCCAGCACCAGGGTGCTCTTCCCGCTCCCCGAGGGTCCGCAGACCCCCAGGAGCTCACCGAACCGGACCTCGAGGTTCACTCCCCGCAGGTTGTGCTCGCGGGCCCCGTTCAGCTGGACGGACGCGTCATCCACGCCGAAGGCGGCCACGAGCGCCTCACGACGCGCGGCCTCCATCTCGGGGTCGTCCCCCGCCGCGTCCTCCGCGAGGATGGACGCGAGGTCGACCTCGCCGCGCATGTAGCGGCCGGTGCCAGAGGTCGGGTGCTCGCGAACCTCGGAAGGGGTACCCGCGACCACCACCTCGCCGCCCTTCACTCCGGCCCCGGGCCCCATGTCGACGATGTGGTCGGCCCGGCCCATGAGCTCGGCGTCGTGCTCCACCACCAGCACCGTGTTCCCGGCGTCCCGCAGGTCCTCAAGGGCGCCCGCAAGCTGGTCGATGTCCCGTGGGTGCAGCCCCACGGTGGGCTCGTCCAGCACGTAGCAGACCCCGACCAGCTCCGACCCAAGGCTCGCCGAGAGCCGCACTCGGCGGGCCTCCCCACCCGAGAGCGTGGCGGTCGACCGGTCCAGGGTCGGGTAGCCCAGCCCCACGCGCTCGAGCAGGGCGAGGCGCGAGCGCAGCTCCGCGAGCACCTGCTCCATGGCCGTCGCCGCTGACTTCTTCAGCTTGAGCCCGCCGAGCCAGCCAAGCGCCGCTTCGACCGTCATCGCCAGCACCTGAGGGATCCGCTTGCGGCCCACGAGCACGCTGCGGTACGCGGGCGCGAGCCGCTCCCCTTCACAGACCGGGCAGGTCTGCCGGGTCATCACACGCTCCAGGATGCCGGCCCACTCCGGGTCGTCGGTCTTGGCGTGCCAGGCGTCGATGTGGCCGCAGAGCCCGTTCCATTCCGAGGTGTACTCCTGGTCGAAGTCGAAGTTCCTCATCTGCTTGGAGACGTGCACCTCGTAGCTGGCTCGGGCTCCGACGCCCCGCAGCAAGAGGGCCTGATGCTTGGCGCTCAGCTTCTCCAGCGGCTTGTCGAGGTTGACCCGGTGGGACCGGGCCACCGTGCGGAGCAGGGTCTCGTAGTAACCCTTGCCCTTCACGAGGTAACGACCGAGCTTCCCGCCGATGGCGCCGTCCGCGAGGGGCCGGGTCGGATCCGTGATGAGCTTCCCGGGGTCGGCGCGGAAGATGGAGCCCAGCCCGTCGCAGCTCTGGCAGGCCCCGACGTGGGTGTTGAAGGAGAAGTGGCGGGGCTCCAGCTTGGCCCCGAGCTGGAAGCCGCAGGTCGTGCACGCCCCGTGCGTGCTGTACTCGATGCGATCTCCGCCCTTCACCAGCACCGAGACGCGCCCGTGGGACGCCGCCGCCGCCTGTTCCACCGCGTCCGCGATCCGCGCTCGGGAGGCGGTCGAGAAGCTCACCCGATCGACCACGAGGTCCACCGCCTCGGCCCCATCGAAGGGGAGTTCCTCGGCGTCGAGTCGGTGCTCCACGCCGTCCACCATGACCCGCACGAACCCCGCCGAGGTCCAGCTGGGCACCGGCGCGCGGAGCCGATCGCCGGCAGATTCCGTGCTCGCACCGAGCTTCACCGAGTGGCCGAGCACGGGCGCCAGGATCCAACCCTTGGGCTTCCCCGGTAGCTCCGTGGTGGCCTTGAGGATCTCCCGGGTGACCTTGCCGGGGTCCGCCGGACGGAGCGGCTCGCCGTGCTCCGGGCAGCGGGCCTCCCCGGCTCGCGCGAAGAGGACCCGCAGCTGATCGTGGATCTCCGTGGTGGTCGCCACCGTCGACCGAGGGTGCCCGCGGACCGTGGAGGCCTCCACGGCCACGGACGGCCCGAGCCCCTCGATCCGCTCCACCGGCGGCTTGTCCTTGGTCCCGAGGAACTGCCGGGCATAGGTCGAGAGGGACTCGACAAAGCGCCGCCGACCCTCCGTGTAGATCGTGTCCAGCGCCAAGGAGGACTTGCCGGAACCCGAGGGGCCCGTGAGCACCGTCAGGGAGCCCCGCGGGATCGCCACGTCGACCCCCTTCAGGTTGTGGGTGCGCGCCCCCTCCACCACGAGCTCGGTGGGCTGA
>CAZEFP010000521.1:0-3089 GCA_964511565.1 uncultured Planctomycetaceae bacterium | reverse complement strand
TTATTATTTTTCATGGATTTCTAGAAAAAAAATACGCTGGTGGTGTTGGGGTCGCCCTCGGCCAGCGAGTAGTCGAAGCTGACGTCCGTGATGGTGATCGTGTGGTCGGCGCCGTCGCCGTGGTCGCTGCCCTCGATGGTCAAGCGCACGTCGACCGTCTTCACCTCGGCCGTCGAGCCCAGGGTCTGGGTCCAGTTGCTGTTGACGTAGCCGGACCAGTTCAGGACATCGAAGAGCGTGGCCTCGGTGGAGTCAGTGGCATCCCGGAAGTAGGCGCTGAAGCTGCCGTTGAGCGCCTGGTCGTCGCCGAGGCGCACGGAGCTGACCAGGCGGCCGCGGTCCAGGAAGTCGAGACGGGCCTCGAGCGGGGCATTCATCTGGAAGTTGCCGGGCTCGTAGGCGATGTCCAGCGTGTTGGCGCCGCCAAAGCCGGCGTTGTCGGCGAAGCTCAGGAGGCCGTCGCGCTTGGTCTTGACTACGGTCGAGTAGGACATCGGATAAGCCTCATCGAGGGGATGCGCCCGGTTCTACCGACGCACCCCTACGCGCTGCGGCCCAACAGCAGGATGTCGAACTCGATGGTATCGCTGCCCGGGTCGATCTGAAGGATGTCGCCGGTGCCAGCCACCGGCGTGATGCCGTCGACCGGGTCGAACCAGGCGAACAGACCGCCCGGTCCCACCTTGATGAGGTCACCCCCCGCGCCCCACAGCCCGGACACGGGGTTGGAGCCCCCACCGATGCTCAGCACCTCAGTGCTCGTCGTGCTCTTGTTCTTGATGAAGATGCCGTTGAGCGTGACGAAGCTGATGGCCGAGCCGGTCAGCACCGAGGTGAGCGAGCCCAGCAGGTCGTAGGTCTTCGCCGAGGCCGCCGCCTCGTGGGTGTCGCTGTACACGACGTCGAACTGATTGGAGCCCGTGCCCGAGGCGAAGAACTTGGCCAGGTTGAAGTTGAAGACGCCCCGGGTATTGCCCAGGTCGCCGCTGGCCTCCTCCTTGACGCTGAGGGCCAGGGCGAGGTCGGTCTTGACGGTCACGAGCAGCCTCCGGTGAGCTGCCCCGTGCTACCGAGCCCCCAGTCCGACGGGGACAGGGTCAGCAAGCGCAGCTCGGCGCCCTTGCGGAACGAGACACGCGACCATGAGCAACACGCTGAGCATCTGACCTCCCTCCCCTACGCGGCGAACACCAGGGGCTCGAAGAGTACGAGCTGGATCACCAGGTTGTCCGCACCGTAGCCGATGGAACCGACCAGCGCGCACGAGGAGGCCAGGTGGACGTCGGCATCTGTGTAGGTCACCACGTCCCCGGGCCTGAGCCAGTCGAGCTCCCGGCCGGCGGCCACCACGACCTCGCGGCGAGGGAAGCTGTGGCGCCTCGACATCGACGCCAGCACCGCTTCGGCGGTGGCCGCGTCGAAGATGGCCGACGAGTCCAGGGCCAGCACGCGCCGAGCGGCCTGCAGCTCGAGAACCTCGGAGAGGACGCCGAAGCTGCGCCGACACCAGAAGTCGGGACGGCTGTCCGGGTCGTTGGGGTCGTAGTCGTCGGGGCTGACCCGGCGACGGAGAGCGTAGTTGCCGGTGTCCGCCGCCGGCCCGAAGCGAAGGGTGATGTCGTTCGCCGCCTCGTTCCAGCTGGAGTAGACCAGCCCGCCGTCCCTCTCCACGTTGCGGCCGTGCTCGAGCTCGATGAGCGCCTGGTCGGCGCGCAGGTCCCGGTGGAGCCAGGGTGTCACGTAGAGGCCGTCCGGGCCGACGCCGACGGTAACGGGCAGCAGCGGAAGCAGGTTGCTGCTGACCCAGGCCCAGGGGGACACCGGGCTGTTGATGAAGGTGTCGATGGCGTAGGCGTTGAGGACGCTCAGCTCTGCCAGGCGGCTGTGGTCGATGCGGAACGTAGCGCGGTTCAGCGCCCATCGGATGACGTCGCCCGCGCCCCGCAGGGTGCCCGTCCCGAAGGGGTTGCGCAGGCCTCCGCCGTTGTCCGGGTCCCAGATGCAGTAGAGCTCGTCCCCGTCGTAGGGGATCACCCCCGCGCTGCTGGGGTTCACGTAGGCGTAGACGTTGCCGACCAGGTCCCGCGCGGTCTGCGGTGTCGCCGTCCAGGTCTGGTCTTGCGTCTTGTTCCAGATCCTGACCGAGGTGGCGGTGACGGGGTGCCCGGCGATGAGCACCTTGTAGTCCGTGACGGTGGTCGAACCGCGGGTAGCGTCTCGCACCACGAACAGCGCTGGCGAGCCGGCCAACTCCTCGCTCAGGGTGCCCGTCGTGCCCATGGTCTTCGCCTGCCCGGGTGCCCCGATGATGGTCGGGTAGACGGCCCCCACTACGCCGCCGTCCGGGCCAAAGTTGCCGCTTTCGAGGAAGGTGACGCCCTCGGCAACGACCTTGCGCGGGTCGGGCTCGATGGCCTGGTCGTCGCCGGGGTCCTCGACCAGGGCAAAGGCGAAGGGCTCACCCAGGGCGCCATAGCTGGGCTCGTTGATGACGCCCCGGAGCACGACGCGGCGCTCTTCCCAGGTGGTGCCCTCGTACCACTGCGCGAACTCGCCCTCGGCGGCAAAGACCGGCTGGCCCCTGGCGATCTGGAGCGCGATGTCCCAACTGAGCAGCACCTCGAAGCTCTGAGACCTTGGCGCGGCCGAGGCGTTCCAGAGGTCCAGAATGCGCTCGTAGTTGGCCGGCGCGAGCCCACCCTCGAAGGTGTAGACCGTCCCGTCCTTGCCAGTGATCTCGAGCAGCGAGCCATCAGTGCCGCTGGTCACGCGAACCCACCGCCCGCCGATGCGCAGGCTCAGCAGCCAGCGGTACGGGCCGCCGTAGACCGTGGAAAGGCTCGGCCGCAGCTCGGGCACCTCAGACCTCCTCCTCGAGGCGGAACCCGCTCAGGGTGACCACCTCGCTTTCAAGCTCGGTTCCCAGCGGCGCGCTGCGGGTAAGGCCCTGCACGATGCGGCCGTAGATGTGGTCCGAGCGGCCCCGGAGCTCGGTCACCTTGTCGCTGACCGTGGTCTCGGGGATGCGGGGCAGGTAGACGACGGGCTTCGTTGGCCCGCCCAGATCGCGCAGCAGGCCTTCAAGGAGG
>CAZEFP010000520.1:0-3113 GCA_964511565.1 uncultured Planctomycetaceae bacterium | reverse complement strand
CGGCCTGTGGCACGGCGCCGACTGGCGGTTCTTGGTCTGGGGCGGCGTCCACGGACTTTACCTCGTGCTCGAGCGCTTGTTCTTCCCGGAGGCCGGGCGACGCGCCCTGCAAGCCGGGCCGGGCCGCGCGTTCTTCGGCGCGCTCATCACGTTCTTGTTCGTCTCGCTCGCGTGGGTCTTCTTCGCTGCGGGCACGTGGACCGGCTGCGTGAGCATGTTCGGGTCGCTGTTCGGCCTGCACACCCAGACGGTCATGACGGTCCAGACCTACGACATGATCCTCGTCGGCCTGATCGTGCTCGGCATGCTCTGCGCCCAATGGCGCTTCCGGGAGACGGCCCTCCACGAGTGGGTCGGCCGCCTGCCTACCTGGCTCGTCGCCTGCGGCTGGGCGGCCTTGGCCTACATGATCATCGTCACGGGCGGAGGCAACGCCGCGTTCATCTACTTCCAGTTCTGAGTCCATGAAGATCCAACGATCGATCCCCGCGCGCTCCGACTGGAAGCGGACCTTCCTCGGCGCCGCGCTCACCCTCCTCGTCCTCCTGGTCGTCACCGAGCTCGACGCTCGCGCGCGCGGCGTCGCCCCGAGCGCCGCCTGGGCGCCGGACACATGGACCGCGCACTGGATGCGCTTCGAGGACGGCCCCGACGACCAGACGGTCCTGCTCGGCGCGTCTCGCATGCAGTTCGGCATGGACATGGACGTCTGGGAGGAGCGGACCGGGCGCCGCCCGACCATGCTGGCGTGGCCGGGCAGCCCTCCGTGGGGCGTCTTGTCCAAGCTCGCGGCGCGGGAGGAGTTCCGCGGCGACGTCTACATCAGCCTCGCCCCGAGCTTTGCGTTCATCGACGGGACGAGCCCCTTCGCGATGGGCATGGCCGGGATCGTGGCCGGGGTTGAGATGAAGCGGTGGTCGCTGTCCTTCAGGATGTACGAGCGGCTGTGGCTCCCGATTCAGAACACGTTCCCGGCCTTCAACACCGACGCGTGCTCGCCGTTCCAACGACTCCGCGAGGCGCTGCTGATCCCGAACCGAGAAGGCGCGCGTCAGCCGGCCCTGTTCCCGCACACCGCCGACTTCCTTGAGGACAACGCGATGCGTTTCACCGAGGACGGCCTGTCGGACCCGGACATCCTCAAGTGGCTGCACGCCATCCATCAGACGATCTCCGACGTCCAAGAGGGCATCGGCGTGACAGACATGGACGCCCTCGTCTCCCAGGTGAAGGCGGACGTGGCCGCGCTGGAGGCGCGGGGGAGCCGGGTCGTCTTCGTACGCTTCCCGTCGGACGGGGGCTACCTCGACGTCGAGACCCGCGTCTTCGCGAGGGAGCAGTGCTTCGACCGGGTGGTCGCGGAGACGGCGGCGGACGGGGTGCACTACGCCGACCACCCAGAACGCCTCGGCCTCACTCCTCCCGAGTGGTCCCACCTCGACGCGGAGCAAGCGGCCAAGTTCACGCGAGCGTTCCTCGACATCGTCGAGGAGCTGGGAGTGACCCCGCTCCGGTGACCGGGGTTCGGGGTATCGGCGGTTCGAGCTGCGGTCTGTCTTACGCCAACCCCACCACCACGACGATCCGCTGCTGGCAAGCACCCGCCAACCGGCCGGCGGGCACCGTATCAGCCGGGCATTCTGAACGCATCTGCGCCCTCAGCCCCCACCCCGGCCGCACCACGAACGTAACTCGCAGCCACAACGGCCGTCACTTCACGCTCCCCACCACGCCGCATTCGCCAGCGGCCCACGCGCCGGCGCCAACCCCGGCGCCTCGTGCGGCAAACCCATCGCCCGCAGCGCCTACGCGGCCCGCCTGGCGGAGCGCGCTCTGACCCGCTCGATGGACGCAGGCGCCGAGACTAGCTCGCGTCGAGGCCAATGATCCCGAGGACAAGCATGCAAGCAGGTATTCAGCGTGTTCGCACGCTCCACCCCTACCATGCTCTCGGGCAGTCGAAGCACGTGCTGAGGGAGTCGTCCGGCAGCAGGAGTGCAGGCGCGCGGCCCAGGTCAGGGGCGGACCGTCTCCAGCGGAATCGCCTAGCCCTGGAAGGGCGGGTCGTCCGGGATCGACCCAGCACGCGGCGCCCCACGCGGCAGAGAGTCGCCGTCGTCATTGCACACGAATCCCGCTACGACCTCCAGGAAACGGTCGATCGCCTCGGACCACTGGAATCTGCGCGCGGCTTCGATGGCAGCAGCGCGCAACCGCGCGCGCAAGGCGGGGTCCGCGAGAAGTCGCTCGATAGCCGCCGCCAAGGCCGAAGGATCGCCGACGGGGACGAGGAGCGCCGTCTTGTCGTGATGGGCGAAGTCCTGAACGGCTCCGATATCCGTACAAATGACGGGAGCTCCGCAAGCCATCGCCTCGATCACGGGATTGTTCCAGCCTCCGGACTTCTGCGCGTCGACGAAGACGTTAGCCCGCGCGTATGCCGCGGCGATCTCGGGCTGCGACAGCCCCCTACCGTGGTAGGTCTCGACGACGAGCTCGGAACGCCGACGGCGCACGGTGGCGAGGGCGCGTTCGATGACGTCGGAGCCCTTGTCGTCGCGGTGATCGCCGCTGTACAGCAGGCGCGGCGCCACCCCGTCGGGCCCGGGACCAGCCTCGGGGTGGAACAGGTCGTGGTCGACCCCGCCAAGGACGAGTTGGGACTCGAGGGAGAGATTCTCCGCGAGCCAGCGCTGCATCCATGACGAGTTGCACAGCAGATGGAACTCCCCCTGGAGACACTCGCGCAGGAGGGCCTGCCGGCTGAACTTGCCGCGGAGGAGCAAGACTCGGCGCCACCCCACCATAAGCTCCTTTTGATAGAGCCCCAGAACATAGAACAGCTTCACCCGCGCCCTGGCCCTTCGAGCGTCCTCCAACTGGGGCGCAAAGCTGAACAGAGCGACATCGTAAGCATCTTCCCGAAGGCGCTCCGTCGGAAGGACCTCGGCAGCGCACGGCATCCACTCGCACGGCGTGCCCTCCGGATGGAAGATCCGGACGTCGTGCCCGCGCTCAACCAGCAGGTTCGACATAGTGACGATACGGCGCACACCACCATACACGCCTAATGCGGGCTGTATGAAGGCGAAGCGAAGGGGCTTAACCGAAGA
>CAZEFP010000519.1:0-3122 GCA_964511565.1 uncultured Planctomycetaceae bacterium | reverse complement strand
CACCGACGACCCGTTCCTGTCCACCGCCTCCCGCACGAAGCTCACCGAGGTGGGGCGCGAGGGGTACGCCTTCGGCTGGATGGTCACCGAGCGCGGCTGGGCCCAGGGCGTGGCCCTCACCCACAGCGGATCGAACACCACCTGGTTCGCCACGGCCTGGGTCGCCCCGCGCACCAACCGCGCCTTCCTGGTGGCGGCGAACGCGGCGGGCGCCGGGGTCCCCGGCCTCGTGGACCGCGCCATCGGGGCGCTCATCGCCCTGGACCGCTAGGCCCGCCTCCATCCACGGCCCGGACCCAGGTCCGGCGGGACCGGAGAGCGCCCGCCCGGCGGTGGGCGCCATGCCCTAGACTGCCCCGGGCACGGCCCCCTCCCCGTCGCCACAACGCTCCCATGGCCTTCCAACGCATCGCCCGCCAGGTCATCCCCGTCGCCCTCCTGGCGAGCCTCCTCGGGGGGGCGATCTACGCCACTCGCGGGGCCCGCCTCGAGCCTGCGGACTTCGTCTTCAACAACGGCACCGAGGTCCAGACCCTGGACCCCGCGACCGTGACCGGGGTGCCCGAGGGACGGGCCATCCGGATGCTCTTCGAGGGGCTGCTCGTGTCTCACCCTGAGACACTAGAGCCCCTCCCGGGGGTCGCAGAGCGGTGGGAGGTGTCCGAGGACGGCCTCGAGTACACGTTCCACCTGCGCCAGGACGCCCTCTGGTCCAACGGCGACCCGGTCACCTCGGCGGACTTCATGTGGTCCTTCGAGCGCTTCCTCGACCCCCAGACCGCGGCCGAGTACGCCTACATGCTCTGGTACGTGGAGGGCGCCGAGGCGTTCACCACGGAGGTCGAGGACGGCAAGGCCGTGCACGGGTTCGACACCGTCGGGATCACCGCCCCCGACGAGTACACGATCCGCTTCCGCCTCAAGGCGCCGACGCCCTTCTTCCTGGAGCTCATGGCCTTCTACCCGATGTTCCCGGTGAACCGGCGCAACATCGAGGAGGCGAAGGAGCGCTTCCCGGACCGCTGGCAGCAGCAGTGGCTGCGCCCCGAGAACATCGTCTGCAATGGGCCCTACGTGGTGGAGTTCCGCCGCGTGAACGACCGCATCCGCTTCGCCAAGAACCCCAGGTACTGGGACGCGGACAACGTCGCCTTCGAGACCGTGGACGCCCTCGCCGTGGAGTCGTACACGACGGCGCTCAACCTGTACCTGACGGGCGAGTGCCACTGGATCGACGTGCCGCCGGCCAACGTGATCCAGGAGCTGATGCCCCGGGAGGACTTCAACCCCATCCCCTACCTGGGCACCTACTTCTACCGGGTCAACGTCACCAAGCCGCCCCTGGACGACCCGCTCGTGCGGCGCGCCCTGTCCCTGACCATCCCGCGCAAGGACATCTGCGAGAAGGTCACCAAGGCCGGCCAGGTCCCCGCCTACGCCCTCGTGCCCCCCGGCCTCGCGGGGTACACCAACGCCAACATGCCCCACGGGGCGAGCTACGAGGAGGACGTGGCCGAGGCCAAGCGGCTCATGGAGGAGGCGGGCTACGGCGCCGGCGGCAAGACCTTCCCCACCATCGAGATCCACTACAACACCGCCGACGCGCACATGCAGATCGCGCTCGTCATCGCGGACGCGTGGTCCAAGTACCTGGGCATCAACGCGAAGCTCCTGAACCAGGAGTGGAAGGTGTACCTCGATACCCAGTCCAACATCGGCTACGACGTGTCACGTTCGGCGTGGATCGGCGACTACGCGGACCCCAACAACTTCGTGGACCTGTTCGTCACCGGCGGTGAGAACAACAAGACGGGCTGGGGCAACGAGGACTACGACCGGCTGGTGCGCGACGCTGCGGCGGAGCTCGACCCAGCGAAGCGCATGGCCATGCTCCAGGAGGCCGAGGCCATCCTGGTGGACGAGCTGCCGGTGCTGCCCATCTACAACTACGTGACGCAGACCACCTTCAGCCCGCGCCTCGGGGGCTACTTCCCCAACGTCAAGGACGAGCACTTCCCGAAGTTCTGGTACTGGATGGACGACGAGGAGCTGGCGGCCAAGCGCGCGGGCCACGGCGACCGTGACGACATGGAGCCCGTGGAGGCCTGGGGCCCCGAGGAGGGGCTCTACCCGCCGGCGCACCCCAAGGGCCGCGCCAGGGCCTCGAGCGAAGAGGGAGGGGACTGAGCCGTGCTGCGCTTCCTCGCCCGCCGCTTCCTGTGGTTCGTCATCACCGTGTCGACGGTGATGACCGTGTCCTTCTTCCTGATGCACTCGGTGAAGGGCGGCCCCTTCGACGGGGAGCGCAAGCTCGACCCCGTGATCGAGGCGAACATCAAGGCCCGCTATCACCTGGACTGGCCGCTCTGGCGCCAGTACCTCCAGTACGTCGGCCCGTTCAACCTCGACGACCAGCGGGCCCTCGCCGCCTTCGACGAGGAGGGCGGGTTCTCGCTCTGGCGGTCCGAGGGCGCCGACGGTGAACCCACCCGCGCCTTCGGCGGCGTGCTCACCGGGGACTTCGGCCCGTCCTTCCGCTACAAGGACTTCACCGTCAACGACATCCTCGAGGAGAGCCTGCCGATCTCCGCCCTGCTCGGGGTGCTGTCCATGATGTTCGCCATCGCCCTGGGGGTTTCGGCGGGCATCGCCTCGGCGCTGCGGCCAGGCTCCGGGATCGACCTGACCCTGCGCATCGCAGCCACCGGCGGCATCGCGCTGCCGAACTTCGTGATCGCGAGCTTCCTGGTCATCCTGCTGGTGTTCCTGATCCCGCTCCTGCCGGTCGCCGGCTGGGGCACGATCCAGCACATGCTCCTGCCCGGGTTCTGCCTGGGGCTGGTGTTCGCCGCCTACATCGCCCGCCTCACCCGCACGGGCATGCTCGAGACCCTGAGCGCCGACTACATCCGGACGGCCCACGCCAAGGGCCTCGCGCCCCGCACGGTGGTCATGCGCCACGCGCTCAAGGGCGGCCTGCTCCCCGTGGTCTCCTACCTCGGCCCCGCCACCGCGGGCATCCTCACGGGCAGCCTGGTGATCGAGAAGATCTTCTTCATCCCCGGCACCGGCTCGCACTTCATCAACGCCGCCACCAACCGGGACTACACGCTCGCCATGGG
>CAZEFP010000518.1:0-3133 GCA_964511565.1 uncultured Planctomycetaceae bacterium | reverse complement strand
CCAGATCATCACGAGCCGCTTCACCTCTCCGCGGGTCCTGACCATCGGCTTCGACCTCGTCATCGAGGTGGCCAAGACCACCGCAGCCACCGAGGAGTTCGTCTACTTCCCCGGGTCCAACGGCCTGGGCCAGACGGCCCCCTCGTACATCGCCTCCGCCAGCTGCGGCATCGCCGAGCCCACGGACCTCGCCGGCATCGGGTTCCCCAACACCCACCTGATCCTCGACCCGGTCTACTCGACCACCTTCCTCGGAGACTCCATCTGCGGTCGGAGCGAGCCCAACTCCAGCGGGCTCTCCGCCTCGATCCACGCCATCGGCTCGGACCTCGTCGTGCGCAACGACCTGACCCTCAGCTGCGCTGGCCTGCCGGCCGACACCTTCGTCTTCCTCCTGGCGAGCCAGTCCGAGGCGATCTCGTACCCCGGGAACTCCGAGGGCTTCCTCTGCCTCGCCGGCAGCATCGGCCGGGGCGTCGGTAGCGTCATCGGCAACTCCGGACCCAGCGGCACCTTCACGGTGGCCGCGGACCTCCGCTCGCTGCCCCAGCCGACCGGAAACGTCTCGGCCCAGTGCGGTGAGACCTGGTACTTCCAGGGCTGGTTCCGCGACGGCGTCGGCGGGGTCGTCACCTCGAACATGACGGACGCGGTGGGCTTGACCCTCCGCTGATCCGCCTGCCACCACGCCCGACCCGCTGCTCGGCGGAGCTCGGGCTCGGGCCAAGCCACGGGGAGGGGCCGCGACGGAGTGATCCGCCGCGGCCCCTCCCCACTTCACGGATCAAGTCCCCTTCGCCCCACCCGATGCCTTGCGGCGGTCACGGGCTCGCTGCTCCAGGTAGCGGCGATGCAACTCCGCTCTCTTCTCGGGCTCCTCGGCGCCGAGGTCTCGCCGCTCCTCGGGGTCCCTCCCGAGGTGGAAGAGCTGCCACTCCTCGGGGCCGCGGGGCTCCTTCTTCCCGTAGCGGACGATCTTCCAGTCCCCGTGGCGCAGCGCCCGGCGGTTGCTCGACGAGCTCCACACCCAGTAGAGCTCGCGCGACTCGAGCGCCTCCGGCGCCCGGCCCTCGAGCAGGAGCGCGGAGAGGTCGCAGCCATCGGTCAGCGAGGGGGCATCACCACCGGCGATGCTCGCGAGGGTCGGCATCCAGTCCACCACGTGCACCGCCCTGCCCTCCGCGCGGCTCTCGATCTGCCCGGGCCAGACCGCGAACCCGGGAACCCGGATCCCCCCCTCGTACGTGTCCGTCTTCTTCCCGCGCATGGGGATCGGCTGGTTGAAGTCGGTGAGCTTCAGGTCGTCCGGGTAGGCGTTCCCTCCCCAGCTCCCCTGGGGACCGTTGTCCGACGTGAAGAGGATCAGGGTCTCCCCCGACTGCCCGGTGCGCTCCAGCGCGTCCACGACCTGACCCACGGCGTGGTCCATGTGATGGATCGCCGCGAGCAGGAGGCGCTTCTCCGGGTCCTGCTCCCCTTGAATCAGCCCCTCCGGGTCGTGGAACCAGGGGATCTCATCCTCGTCGAGCCACCGCGTCGGGTCCTCCGGGTCCAGCTGGGTCGGGCGATTCACGAACCGGCCACGCTCGTCGAGCGGGGTGTGCACCGCCTGGAAGGCGAGGTAGAGGAAGAATGGCCCTTCCCGCTCCGCCTCGATCACCCGGACCGCCTCCGCGGCCAGGAGGTCGGACGTGTGCACGCCATTCTCCCACCCGGGGATCACCTCCCCGTCCCGGTGCCAGGTCTCTGCGAACTTGCCAGGGCGGTAGCGGTGGTCGTACATCCCGCAGGCCCCGGCCAGGGAGCCGTAGCTCGCGTCGAACCCGTGGGCGTTGGGTCCATGTTCCTTCGAGGAGCCCAGGTGCCACTTTCCCACCAGGTGCGTCGAGTACCCCGCCCCCTTCAGGAGGGTGGCCAGGGTGGGCGTCCCCAGCGGGAACGCCGGGGCATTGTTGGCCTGCTGCGCCTGGGGGCCGAAGCGTGATGGGTAGCGGCCCGTCATGAGGGCCACGCGGGTCGGCGTGCACTGGGGCATGACGTAGTGCTGGGTGAACCGCACCCCGCTGGCCGCCAGGGCATCCAAGCGCGGCGAGTAGACCGCCGGGTTGTGGTAGCCGATGTCCCCCCAGCCCTGGTCGTCCGTCACGATCACCACCACGTTGGGAGGCCCGGGCTCCTGCGCCGCGAGGGGCGCCGACAGGGCCGCAGCGAGCCACGGAAGGGCCCAGCCGCTGAGGGGCACCGGGAAGGACGGACGTCTCGTGGTAGGAATCGGCATGGGCTCGAGCATAGCCGCTCGATGCCGCTTCCCTCGCCCACGGGGCTCCGCGGGTCCGAGCGCCGCGGACCATCCCTTAGACTGCAGGGGGCCCGCACCGCCCCACCCGACGGCCCACTCCAGGGCCACCCCCGACGGCCATCCGGCCGCGCCCGCCATGCGCATCACCGCCCTGCCCCAGTACAAGCGCGACACGGCCCGCTTCCTGGAGATCACCGGCACCCTCGCCAAGTACGGACTGGCCGAACACCTGGAGCGCATCGAGCCGGACTTCCTGCAGCGCTGGCTCGGCCACGAGAACATCGAGGAGGTGGCCCGCCTGAACCTTGGGGAGCGGGTGCGCCTGGCCTGCGAGGCGCTGGGGCCGACCTTCGTCAAGCTCGGCCAGATCCTCAGCACCAGGCCCGACCTCATCCCCCTTGACGTCGCCCAGGAGCTCGAGCAGCTCCAGTCCAGCGCCCCCGCGGATGACCCAGGCACCGCCCGTCAGATCATCGAGGAGGAGCTCGGTGGGGCGGTCGACGAGCTCTTCGTCAACTTCCACGACGAGCCGCTGGCCTCGGCCTCCATCGGGCAGGTGCACCGCGCATGGTTGGCGGACGGCCGCGCCGTGGTCGTCAAGGTCCAGCACCCGGGCGTCGAGGAGCGCGTCGAGGTGGACTTCGACATCCTCGAGGCCATCGCCGGACTCCTCGAGCGGCACGAGGAGACCGCGCGCTCCCTCCAGCTCGGCGCCGTCATCCGCGAGGCGCGCCGCTCGGTCCTCGGTGAGCTCGACTTCCGCCGGGAGCTGCGGCACCTGACCTACTTCCGGCGCGCCTTCGCCGACGAGCCCGGGCTGCTCCTCCCGGAGCC
>CAZEFP010000517.1:0-3135 GCA_964511565.1 uncultured Planctomycetaceae bacterium | reverse complement strand
GGGTCGGCACAGTGGGCGAGATCATGCGCTACTGGACGGCGCCGGATGGCCGCCACCAGGCCATCTGCCAGGGGTTGAGCCGCTTCGAGGTCATCGACTACGTGGAGACCGAACCGCTGCTCGTGGCGCGAGTGCGCCGGGTCGAGGAGGTGGATCGCACCACGCGGGCCATCGAGGCGCGCTTCGTGGCGCTGAAGCAGCGCGCGGAGGAGGTCCTGAGCCTGTCGCCGGGAACCCCCGAGGACCTCGAGCAGGCCGTTCAGGGCATCGATTCCCCCGGGATGCTCGCCGATCTCGTGGCGACCTTCCTGGACATGCCTTCCACCGAGAAGCAGGAGATCCTCGAGACCTTCGAGGTGAAGGCCCGGCTGGATCGACTCCTGGAGGCCCTGGGGCAGGCGGCCGCCGTTCTGGAGCTGAGCCTCAAGATCCGCCGTGAGACCAAGGGGTCCCTCGACCAGGCCCAGCGCGAGTACTTCCTCCGCGAGCAGCTGCGGCAGATCCGCCGCGAGCTGGGGGAGGGCGACGACTTCACCGACGAACTCGCGGAGCTCCGGGAGCGAGTGGATGCACTGGAGCTCCCCGAGGAGGCCGAGAGGGAGGTCCGCCGCGAGCTCCGTCGCCTGGAGCGCACCCCCGAGCAGGCCGCGGAGCACTCGATGCTCCGCACCTGGATGGAGGTCTTCACCGAGCTGCCCTGGAACGCGCGCAGCGAGGACACCCTCCAGCTCGACGCGGCCCAAGAGGTCCTCGACGCCGATCACCACGGCCTGGAGAAGGTGAAGCGGAGGATCCTCGAGTTCCTCGCGGTCAAGAAGCTCAACCCGGAAGGCCAGGGCCCGACCCTCTGCCTCGTGGGCCCCCCGGGTGTTGGCAAGACCTCCCTTGGCCAGAGCGTCGCCCGGGCCATGGGACGCGAGTTCGTGCGGGTGAGCCTCGGCGGCGTCCATGACGAGTCCGAGGTCCGCGGTCACCGCCGCACCTACGTGGGGGCCATGCCGGGCAAGATCATCGAGGGGCTCCGCAAGGCGAGGACCCGCAACCCGGTCTTCCTCCTCGACGAGGTCGACAAGCTCGGCGCGGGCATCCACGGGGACCCGTCGTCGGCGCTGCTCGAAGTCCTCGACCCCGCCCAGAACGGCACTTTCCAGGACAACTACCTGGGCGTCCCGTTCGACCTCTCCGAGGTCCTCTTCATCGCGACGGCCAACGTCGAGGAACAGATCCCGGGCCCGCTCCATGACCGGATGGACGTGCTCCGGCTCTCCGGATACACCGAGGCGGAGAAGCTCGCCATCGCGCGCAAGCACCTGCTGGGTCGCCAGCGGGCCGCCGCGGGCCTCAAGGCTTCGCAGCTCAAGATCTCCGTCGCGGCGCTGCGTGAGGTGATCACCGGTTACACGCGCGAGGCCGGGGTCCGGGAGCTGGAGCGGAAGATCGCCGCGATCTGCCGCTTCGCTGCGGTGAAGTTCGCCTCGCGGCGGCGCAAGCCCATCTCGATCGGCCCGGACGACGTGAAGGAGATCCTTGGCCACGAGCGCCGGGAGCACGAGGTCGCGGAGCGCACCGCCCAGGCCGGCGTCGCCACCGGGCTCGCCTGGACGTCCGTGGGCGGCGAGATCCTCTTCATCGAGGCGGCGAGCTGCAAGGGCAAGGGCGAGCTGCGCCTCACCGGTCAGCTGGGCGATGTGATGAAGGAGAGCGCGCTCGCGGCGCTGACGCTCCTCCGCTCACGCGCCTCCGAGCTCGGGATCGATGAGGACGAGCTCGCCTCGAGTGACATTCACCTCCACATCCCCGCGGGAGCGGTGCCGAAGGACGGCCCCTCAGCGGGGGTGGCGATCACCGTCGCGCTGGCGTCCCTGTTCTCCGGGCGACCCGTCCGGGGGACCGTCGCCATGACGGGTGAGATCAGCCTGCGGGGCCGCGTGCTGCCCGTGGGGGGCGTGAAGGAGAAGGTCCTCGCGGCGCTGGCGGCGGGGATTCGGACGATCCTCCTGCCTGAGCGGAACATGACCGATCTGGTCGAGCTTCCCGACGGCGCGCGGAAGAAGCTGGAGTTCATCCCCCTCCGAACGATCGACGACGCCTTCGACGTCGCGCTCGGCGCGAAGCGCTCCTGATGTGGACCGAGGTCCTCTCCCTGGTGGCGCTCCTCGGGGGCACACCGCCGCCGGTCCACCCGAACTCGTTCTCCATCTCCGAGCTCCATGTCCGGGGCGGCGAGGTGGAGCTTCAGCTGCGCTGCCAGGTGCTGTCCCTCGGTGAGGTGATCGAAGGCCTCGACCCCGAGCTCGATGGCCACGCGGAGCCGGGAGAGGTCGAGCGCTTCTCCCGTGAGATCGCCGAGTACGTGGCGCGCCACTACCAGCTGGTCCCCGGCGCCGTCGACCTCGAAGGCGAGGTGGACCCGTCGACGGTGCTTGCGGTCGCAGACGCCTTCGTGGATGAGGCGCCGCTGGCGCTGGACCCGATGAACGAGGTCAGCGAGTGGGTGGACGTGGTCCTGACCTTCGAGGAGGTCTCCGGCGACCTCGAGCGGCTGGGGGTCCAGCAGTCGCTCTTTCAGGTCACGAGCCCCGGACACCGCGACTCGTGCGCTGTCGTCTGGAATGGCCTCGAGGTTGGCCAGCGCCAGTTCGCCCTGGGCGCGGAGACCCACGTCTTCGTGGCCTCCGCCGAGGTGCTGGCGAGGGGCGCGCCTGCCTTCCAGCGGTACCTCGTGCACGGGGCGAAGGGCACGCTCGGTAGCGTCGACTCCCTGCTGCTCGTCCTCTTGCTCGTGCTCGCGGCCCGGCCGGGGCTTCGCTCGGGGGCGATCTCGGTGGGGGTCCTCGCGGTCGCCGCGGCGGTCGGCGTCCAGGTCGGCGCTCGCATGACGGTCTCGGCCACCGAGGTTCGATTCCTCGAGCTCACCGTGCCGCTTGCGATCGCCTACATCGGCCTGGTCGACGCTCACCAGGCTGCTCACATTTTGCAAGAATCACGTGACCGGACTTCGGAACTTTCGAAGATCACAAGCGATTTCTCGGAAGCCGGACAAGGACTGCGTTCTGACGCCGATCGAATGCAAAAGCTGTGCTGGGCATCGTTGAACAGCTTGCTGGCCTCCGCCCCGACAATATCGTCTTTCAG
>CAZEFP010000516.1:0-3159 GCA_964511565.1 uncultured Planctomycetaceae bacterium | reverse complement strand
ATGAACGGGCCCATCCAGGAGATCTACCACGTGTTCCCGGACCCCGAGACCCCGGCCGACGAGCTGGTCTGTGAGATCCTCGTGCCGGTCCGGACCGCGGGGCGCTGAGGTGCGACGGGCGCGGCGCCGCGCCCGCGGGAGGGCTCAGCCCCCCATCAGGGAGCGAGCCTCGGGGGGGTAGCAGCAGAAGACGCTGGCGTGCCCCTCCAAAGAGATCGTGGCGCGCACGTAGTCCCCGGCGCCCAGGAGCGGACGTAGGGCCGCAGGGAGGATCACGGTCAGGGGATCGCCGCCCCCCCTGGGAGCGAGCCGGTCCCTGGAGCCCTCGAACGATTCGGGTTGGTCCTCACCCACCGAGAGGACCTGGTAGCCCTCGCCCTCGCTGTCAGTCCCATGGACGTCCAGCGCGTCATTGGCGCGCCTCATCCGGGCGAGGGAGGTCTCGAGGCCATCCAGCGCGTCGAGGAACTCGGAGCCGAGGTCCACCTCGTGAGCATCCAGCGCCCACTCGCAGAACTCGCGCAGGGCCGCCACCAGGGCGGAGGCCTCGGCGTCCGAGCCCAGCGCCCGGGTCTCCTGCAGCCAGAACGTGGCGAACTGAAAGAGGTCCCGGCCCTTGAGCTCCTCGAACACGCCGATGGGGCGGGCGAAGGTCGCGAGGTGTCTCAGGGGCGCGAGGGTCTCGACGTCGAAGCCCTCCCGGGTCGCCGTCATCTCCCAGCGCATCTCGTCGATCATGGCGCCGACCACCCCCGGGAAGTCCGGGGCGGGGGCGTCGCCACCCTCTTCCGCCGGGCCATCGCCGGCGATCCCCAGGTCCTCCTCCAGCTTCTGGAGCAGGGAGGCCGCGTCCTCACCCCGTTCACGTCCGCGGGCGAAGGCCTCCACGGCCTCCTCGCGATCCACGTCCACCGGGCGCGACTGCGAGGGCCCACCGGGTGGCGTGGGCGCGCCGGCCCCTGCGCTGATTTGGTCCCAGGCGGTGATCAGGGCGGCCCTCGCGCGGCCCAGATCCACATCGGTCTCGAAGGCGAGGGTCTCCATCACCTGCGCCAGGGGATCATCGAGCCCATGGACGAGGCGTTCGGGATCCCGGGGCGTACGAGACAGCATCCGCAGGGCCTCTCGGGCCAGGGCCTCTTCGAAGCCGGCCGCCGTGAGGGTCTGGAGAGCCGCTTCGGCGGGCTCCAGCGCCCGGCCCTCTACCTCCGCAGGCTCCACTGCCTGGAGCGGAGCGGGGTCTCCCGGGCCCTCCTCCGACTCCGCGAAGAACATGGCCTCCAGGTCCCGCTGACCGATCCGGAGGACGTTGACCGAGCTCTGCTCGCGGACCCGAGCGAGGTCTCTGGTGAGCGCCTCCCGGATCTCCGCGCTGCGCACGATGGCGATGGTCGGGGAGGCCACGTTCCCCCCATCGCCTGCCGGGTAAAGCCTCCCCACGAGCAGGTCGCCGTGGCGCAGCCGTCCCTCCAGGCCGGCGGTCATGAGCGCGTAGGTGCCGAAGCCCCCGAGGTCCCTGGCCCAGACGGCCTCCTCGGCGTCGCTGGACTCGGCCTCGAAGATGCCCGTGTGGGATCGGAGGAGGGCGTTCAGGGCCTCCCCGAGCGCCGCGGTCAGGGCCTCCTGGTCGTCCTCACCGTCCAGGGCGTCCGCCACGGCCTCGTGGTAGGCGGGAGCCAGCTTCTCGGCGACGCTACCCCTCAGGGCCGCGCTGTGATGCTCCAGGAGGAACCACTCCAGGTGCCTCCTGCCCGCGATGAGGGTCTCGCGCAGGTCGCCGGCGGCGCCCGGACGGGCGCCCTGGAAGAAGGTCTCGATGCTCCCCTCGAACTCGGCGTTGAGCTCGGGGAGGCCGCGTACGAGGCCGCCGAGGACCTCCAGGCAGCGCTCGATCGTCGAAGGGGCGAGGGTCATCGCGGAGACCCTAGCAGGCAGGCGCCCTCTTGACCGGGCGAGTCCGTACAGATCGTGCCCGGTCCACCCGTGCGGCCCGGCCTCTCTGGGATTTCCTGGGGAGAACGGGCCAGTCCACGGTCCCGGCGGCCGATCTGCCGCTTGAGGTGATCATGGCATTAGCAATCCTTCAAGAGGCGGCGGGCTCCGCGAGCGGCACGCTGAACGGCACCCCCTGGGTCGATTGGTTGGGGCTCGGGATCGTGGGGCTGTTTCTCGTCCTGGGGATCAAGCACGGGTTGGTCTGGCAGATGACCCGGCTCCTGGGGATGCTCCTGGCCGTCTACATCGCCCGCACCCTCTCGCCCGAGGTGGCGCCCAAGTTCCAGGCCATCCTGAACCTGTCGATCAGGGCCTGTGAAGGGATCGTGTGGTTCCTCGTCTTCCTCGGCTCCCTGATCGTGATGGCGTTCATCGGAATGATCGGCAAGCGCGCGCTCGAGGCGGTGCAGCTGGGTCCGATGGACCGCCTGGGCGGAGGCATGGCGGGTGCGGTCACCGGGCTGGTGGTCCACTGCGTCTTCCTGCTCATGCTCACCTCCCTCGCGACGGCGGACTGGGCGTCGAGGACGATGCGTGGCAGCGCCAGCGCCACGATCCTGGACAACCTCTCCCGCAAGAGTCACATCCTTCTGAACGCGGAGGCAGCGGGGAAGATCGTGGACCCCTGGGGCGTGAACCACGACGCCCACATGCAGGAGGCGGACAAGGAGGCGCTGCGCCGGATGCAGGAGGAGAGCCGCGCGCGGGAGAAGCGCCTGCGTGAACAGGCCGACGAGGAGAACCGTCGACGCCGGGCTCAGGAGCAGGCAGGGCGCGTGCGCTAGGCGCCGCGGCACCCCGCTCGAAGGAGGCTCAGGCCTCCACCCACTCGGCGGCGAGCTCCCAGGTCAGGGACTCGCCGTCGATGATTATCTGGCTCCCGGGCACCCGCTCGATGATGGAGGCGAGGGCCTCCTCGTTCAGGCGTACCGCGGCTCCCGCTCGCCCCCGTAGGGTTCGACCGTCCCAGCGCCAACGCCAGGCGTTGACGCCCATGGCCTCCGAGGCGACCAGCAGCAAGGCGGCCGCGGCCCACGGGACCTCCCAGCCGGTGAGGGCAGAGGGCCTCAGCTCTGGCGGTGCCCCTTGGACATGGACCCCGTACTCGCCCGACCGCACGAGGGTGCGGCGAGCCAGGTCCCAAAGGATCTGGATGCCCCGCCG
>CAZEFP010000515.1:0-3168 GCA_964511565.1 uncultured Planctomycetaceae bacterium | reverse complement strand
CGGAGAACGACAACTCGCCAAGCCCCGGCACCCGCTGCTGGTTCACGGGCCAGGGGAGCGTGGGCGGAGGCCTCGGTGAGAACGACGTGGACGGCGGCAGCACGGCGCTGTTCTCTCCTCTCTTCGACCTCGACGGTTCGGCGACGGCCACCCTGCGGTACGCGCGCTGGTACTCCAACGACACCGGCGCGTCACCCGGGGCCGACGTGTTCAACGTGGACCTCTCCGACGACGGCGGGGTGAGCTGGACCAGCGCCGAGGTCGTCGGCCCCACCGGAGCCGGGACGACCGGCGGTTGGGTCGAGGCGTCGATCGACATCGGCGCCTTCGTGGCCCTCACCGATCAGGTGAGGGTGCGCTTCGTGGCGTCGGACCTCGGCAGCGGCTCCATCGTCGAGGCGGCGGTGGACGACGTGCGCGTGGAGGCCATGGATCCGGGCTGCCCTCAGCCCGAGAACTACTGCGTGCTGTCCCCCAACCAGTGGACCGCTGGCGCCGTCATGGGGGCCACGGGATCCACCAACGTCGCGCTCAACCAGCTCTCGCTGACGGTCGCGGACGCGAACCCGTCGGGCTTCGGGCTGTTCTTCTACGGCCAGGGCCGGGACCAGGTCCAGGTGGGCAACGGCTCGATCTGCATCGGCGGGGCCTTCCAGCGGCTCCCGGTGGTCCAGACGGACGCGGCCGGCGCGGCCTCCTACGCGCTGGACTTCCCGGCGCTGCCCGTGGCGATCGCCAACGGCGAGACCTGGAACTTCCAGTTCTGGCTGAGGGACCAGGGAGGCTCGGGCTTCAACTTCTCGGACGGACTCGAGATCACCTTCTGCCAGTGAGCCCCGCGGGGCGTCCCCCGGGGCGCGTGACCGGGATTTGATCCCGCCGGTCGCGTGCCACAGGGGCGGACTCGATACCTTCATCGGCCTCGCTCTCCTCCGCCCCGGTCCTGCCCCATCTGCGCTCCATCGGGCGGGGCGTCCAGGGGGGAGAGAGCCCAGCGCGCCGTGGAACGTCCCGAGTCAGCACCCGAACCCGAGCCCGAGGGGGCGGCCCCCGCGGGCGAGCAGCCCGTCCGTCACCGCCGCCTGGCCCTGCGCACCGCCCTGGTGTCCAGCCTGACCCTGGTCAGCCGGGTGCTCGGCTACGCCCGGGAGATGCTGGCGGCGGCGCTGTTCGGGGACACCTCGGGGATCTTCGACGCCTTCCTGACGGCGTTCCGCGTCCCCAATCTGTTCCGCCGCTTCCTCGGGGAGGGGGCGCTGGCCACGAGCTTCCAGACGGCCCTGACCGAGGTGGACGAGCGCCACGGAGCCTCCGCCGGGGGCGTGCTCTTCCGCAGGACCCTCGGGCTCATGGCCGTGGTGTCCTTCCTGCTGAGCCTGCTGGTCATGGGGGCGGTCTCCCTGGCCCCTGACCAGGTCCCCGGGACGGATTGGGCGTGGCTCGGAGCCGACCCGGACGCCGTGCGGGACCTGACCGTGCGGGTCATGCCCTTCCTGGTGCTGGTCTGCCTCTCCTCCCTGGTGACCGGCGCGCTCCATGTGCGCGGCCGCTTCGGCGCGCCCGCGTTCGCCCCGGCGGCCATGAACCTCGCGTGGATCGCCACGCTGCTGGTGATCGCGTGGCAGTTCGGCTGGGGGGATGCGTCGTCCGACGAGGCCGGGGGACCCGCTCTCGCCGCCCGCCACGTGGCCATGGCCCGCTGGCTCGCCTGGGGGCTCCTGGTGGCTGGCCTGGTCCAGCTCGCGGTCCAGTGGCCTGCCCTGCGGTCTGCGGGGCTCCTGGGCCGCCGTGGCGGCCTCCGCGCCCTCCCGGCGGGCGCTCCCGGTCCGGGTGAGGTCCTCCGACGATCGGCGCCCCTGGCCCTGGGCGCCGCCGTCTACCAGATCAACGTGATGGTGGACGGCCTGATGGCCGAGAGCCTGCTCTCGAACGGCGGGCCCACGGCGCACTACTACGCCAACCGCGTCCAGCAGTTCCCCCTGGCGCTGGTGGCCATCGCCGCGACCAGCGCCGTGTTCCCCGCCCTCCAGCAGCTGGGCCACCGCCGCGAACGTGCGGCCCTTCGTCGGCTGCACGACCGCACCCACCTCGCCATCGCCGCGGTGGCCCTGCCGGCGGCCGTGGGGCTCTTCGTCCTGGCGAGGCCCGTGGTGGAGGTCTCCTTCGAGCACGGCGCCTTCGGCCCGGAGGGCGTGGCCCGGACCACCCTGGCCCTCAAGGCGCTCTGCTTCGCCATCGTGCCTGCCGGCGCCACGGGGCTCGTGGCCCGCACCTACTACTCCGTGGGCGACTTCACGACGCCGGTGAAGGTCTCTGCCGCGATGCTCGTGCTGAACGGGCTCCTGAACGTGCTGTTCCTGGTGGGGATGGGCATGGACGTGGAGGGGCTCGCGGCGGCCACCGCGGTGACGAGCGCGCTCAACGTCGCGATGCTACTTCCTGGCCTCACGCGCCGGCTGGGCCTGCCGAAGAGCGAGGTGCCATTCGGGCATGCGTTGCCCCGGATCGCCGTCGCATCCGCGCTCTCGGGCCTCGCGGCGGGCCTCACCGAGCAGGGATTGGACGGGATCCTGGGTCCGGCCCTGGCGCTCGTCCTCGCGATCGGCGCCGGCGGCGCGGTGTACCTGGGCGCCGCCCTCGCCCTGGGCATCGAGGACGTGCGAGCGATCAGCAAGAAGGTGCTCGGCCGGCTGCGCCCGGGCCGCGGCGCGGGCCGCTGATGCGGGTGGTCCGAACGACCTCGGTGCAGGCCCCCCCTTGCAACCGAAGCGGTTGGCGCGAATCATGGTCCCAGGTCGGCACCCGTGCCTGATGGGGCGACGTCGACGAAGAGTCCCAAGCCCAGTCCACACCACGTGACCTCGACGCAGCCGCAAGCATCCGACCTTCTCCAGCACGACCTCGAGGCAACGGGAACGGAGGCCATGGACCACGGCGCGAAGAGCTCCGAGCTGGCGGGAGATCCCCAGGAGGACGGGGCTTTCCTCGACAGCGTGGATCCCCCCGCGGACCTGCCGGATCCGGACCTGGGCGAGAACTCCCTCAAGGTGCTCGAGCGTCGCTACCTGATCCGCGATGGGGAAGGAGAGCTCGCCGAGACGCCGCGCCAGATGTTCTGGCGCGTGGCGCGCACGGTCGCCAGCGCCGAGGTGAAGTTCGACGCGGAGC
>CAZEFP010000514.1:0-3172 GCA_964511565.1 uncultured Planctomycetaceae bacterium | reverse complement strand
GCGCCCATCGACGGACCGGCCAACCTCAACCTCGACCACGGCCTGCTGCTCTCCGCGGCGCGCAACTCACGGGCCCTCTACCCCCAGCTCCCCCTGACGCTGGCGGCGATCGGTGGGACGCCGATCGCGCGAGCGGGGGCGACCGTCCCGTTCAACGCGTCGGAGGCGACAGTGGACGCCTTGCTCCTCGACCTGGATGCGTATCCGATCGGCCAGGTGGACGTCCTGCCCGACGGCATCGGGGCGCCCGTGACGATCCCGGCCGTCTACGGGGTGCGCCCCGCCGCGCCCTACGGCGTCGCGGGTGAGTTCGACCGCCTGGTGGACGTGATCAACTTCAACGCTCTGGTCTGCCTGGACCCCTCGGTGGTGCTCGATGCCGCGGGGGCGGAGTTCCTCGACGCCTTCGCCCCCGGCATCGGGACGCAGATCACGAACGAGACCGCGAGCATCTACGCGGAGACCGGGGTGGCGGCGCCGCCCGGGGGCTTCCCCTACGTCGACGCTCCCCTGGGGCCGGAGACGGGGTCCGCGGCCTACCCCTTCGGCCGTCGCCTGGACGAGGACACGCTGCGGGCGATGGCGGTCTACCTGCAGGAGCTGCGCGCCCCCGCACCGCCGGTGGGCGACCCGGGGGCGATCCAGCGGGGCGAGGTGATCTACGGGGTCGAGTGTGCGGGCTGCCATGGCGACCCGGCCGAGCCCCGGCCGCTCGCACGGGTCCCCCTCGACGTGCTGCAGGTCAATGGCGCTCCCTCGACCCTGCTCGTCCGCGGCTTCCCCTACTCGAACATGCTCGACGACCTGCTGTCGACCTACGACGACCGCGTCGTGCTCTTCGACCGGATCTACGCAGCAACGCAGGTTCCTTCCCTGCCCCGTGAGCTCGCGACACCCCAGCTGGCGGGCGTGTTCCTGCGCAGCCCGCTGCTCCATGACGGGTCCGTGCCGGACCTCGAGGCGCTGCTCGACGCCGCCCGCGGGCCGGCGGCACCGCACGCGTTCTACGTGCCGCTGACGGACCGGGCGGACCTCATCGAGTTCCTGACGCGGCGCCCGTAAGGCCCGTCGAGTCCGCGTCCCGCGGAGCTTCGCCAGGGAATGGGGGGCCAGTGCCCCTCAGCGGACGAGCCGGTCGGCCCAGTCGAGCCACAGGGTCCAGTCCTCGGGCAGCACGCTGTGGACGCCCTCGCGAACGTGGTAGGCGGGCAGGGTCCCGACGAGCTCGCCGGTGTCGGGGAAGCCCGCGGCCTCGAACTCATCCGCGCCGAGGAGCTCCCACGCGGGGGCGGCGGCCTCGACGGCCTCGAACTCGCCGAGGGGATCCGCCCACTCGTCCTCGATCGCCGAGCAGACCAGCAGCGGGCGCGGGGCGATGAGGGCGAGGAGGAAGTGCTGGTCGAGGGGGAGGTGCTCCTCTCGATCGGCGAAGGACCAGAAGTCCTCGGTGAACCAGTAGCCGAGCACCCGGACGATCCGCTCCACCGTCTCGCCGCGCGCGGGCCGCGAGAGCGCGGCGCCGCCGCACCCCGAGTGGTTCGAGATGACGCCGGCGAAGCGCTCGTCGTAGGCGCCGGCGACCAGCGCGGTCTTGCCGTTCCTGGAGTGCCCGTGGACCACGACCCGGTTCCCGTCGATCCTCGGGTTCTCCACGAGGTGGTCGAGGGCGCGCGAGAGGCCCCAGGCCCAGGCGCGGATCGTCCCCCAGCTGGGCTCTCCGGGGGACGCCGGAGCCGACTTCGCGCGCGGGCCGCGGATCCCGTCCTCGGTGGTCCAGGTGTCGGGGTCGATGTCGCCGTGATAGATGGTCGCGACCGCCCAGCCCCGGGCGATGGCCTGGTCGTAGGCCCAGCGCTCGGCCTTCATCCCGCGCTGAGCGTCGTTCGCCCTGCCGCCCTCGCCACCGCGGCTGTCCGGCATCCACGACTCGCTGAGCAGGACCGCCGGGTCGTGGGTCGTCGCGTGGTTGCCGCAGAAGTTGAGCCCCAGGAAGCAGGGCGCGTCCTCCACGCCGACAGGCGAGACGATGAGGACGTCCATCGAGACCCCCTCACCGAGGTGCAAGCGCACCTGCTCACGCCAGGCCAGGCCGTCCTCGGCGGGACCCTCCTCGAGGAGAACGGCGCGCACCTCTGGCGGCGCTCCGGGCGCCGTCCCGTAGACGTAGTGCTCCACCGTGCGGGCGATCTCGGGGCGGCGGGCCTCGAGCCAGTCGCGCTCGGTCCTGACGCGCTCTCCGGTGGAGAGGGTCAGGAGCTCCGGGAGGCCCGCCGTGGCCGGGAGGTCCGTGGGGTCGACGTAGGGCGCCTCCTGGTCGAGCTCCGGGAGCTTGAGGGGCGCGCTGCAAGCGAAGAGCACGCTCGCCCCTGCGAGCCATCGGGCCCTCACGAGGTCGCCCCGTCCGCGGGGTAGCGCAGTCCCCACTGGCCCCGGAGCTCGTCCAGGGTCCGCGCGATCTCGAGGGTCTCGTCCAGGGGGACCTCGGCGCACTCGAGCGCGCCGGCGGCCAGGGCTTCTCCCACGGCGACCGCCTCGTGGGTGTAGCCGTTCCCCAGGTAGGGGTGGCGCTCCCGCTCGCCGTTGACGATCAGCTCCTGGGCCTGCCAGAAGTCGGGGACCTCGATGGAGCCCTCGGTGCCCGAGATCGTCACCCGGTGGGGCGTCTCGGTCCGGGTGGCCGACGACATGCGCGCCAGGGCGCCGGAGTCGTAGCGGAAGAGGTACGCCGACTGCTCGTCCACGCCCGTCTCCCCGATGTGCGCCGAGGAGTGCAGCTCCGCCGGACCGCCGCCGAAGACCATGCGGGCGTAGGCGACGCAGTAGATGCCGACGTCGAGCAGGGCGCCTCCGCCCAGGGCCGGGTCGAAGAGCCGGCCCATCGGGTCGAGCTCGGTGCGGAAGCCGAAGTCGCAGTCCAGCTGGCGAGGTTCCCCGATGGCGCCGCTCGCGAGGAGCTCCCGAACGCGACGGGTCGCGGGCAGGAAGCGGGTCCACATGGCCTCGCACAGGAAGGTCCCCGCGCTGCGGGCGGCGGCGACCATCTCCTCTCCCTCCCGGGCGTTCATGGCAAACGGCTTCTCGCACAGCACCGCCTTCCCTTCGGCGATGCAGGCGAGGGTGTTCTCCCGGTGGAGGACGTGGGGGGTGGCGATGTAGATCGCATCCACCTCCG
>CAZEFP010000513.1:0-3180 GCA_964511565.1 uncultured Planctomycetaceae bacterium | reverse complement strand
TTGCGAGCCGGGCATGACCAACAGCGCCCCGCGGGCGCCGAGTGCCTCCGCTTCGCCCCCGGCCTCCAGAGCGCCGCGGCCCTGGACGCGGCCCTGGACGCCCTCGGGGAGGGACCGCTCGTCGCCTCCGTGGAGCGCGACCGAGAGGCGCTCCTCGATGAGTACGAACAGGTCTTCGATCACGCCGCCTTCACCGGGCGCTCGGGCACGTTCTTCGGCTACGAGGGGCTCGGCTGCACGTTCTGGCACATGACCTCCAAGCTGATCCTGGCGATCCAGGAGACCCTCTGGTGCGCGGTGGACCAGGGCGAGCCCGAGGCCGTGCGCGAGGCGCTCCGGCGTCACTACAGGGCGGCTCGAGCGGGCCTGGGGACGCACAAGTCCCCCGAGGAGTTCGGGGCCTTCCCCACCGAGCCCTACTCCCACTCCCAGGCGGACGGCGGCGCCCGCCAGCCGGGCATGAGCGGGCAGGTCAAGGAGGACCTCCTCTCGCGCCTCGGCGAGGTGGGGCTTCGTATCCGCGAGGGCCAGATCCAGTTCGACGGCTCCCTCCTCCATGACGCCGAGCTTCGACGTGAGCCAGGGTCCTTGAGGACCCCGGCGGGCGACGCCATCGAGGTTCCCGAGGGAGCCCTGGCGATCTCCCACTGCGGGGTCCCCTTCGTCATCCAGCGAGGCGCCTCCCCGCGGGTCGAACTGGTGGCCGCGGACGGGACCCGCACCCGCAGCGACGGAGCGGAGATCGACGCCGACGCGAGCCGGGCGATCTGGGCGCGGGCGGGCGAGCTCCAGCGCGTCGAAGTGACGCTTCCTACGACCGAATCGAACTGAGCCACGAGACTTCCGCGCGGATTGTCTTGAACCGCCACCGCGATGCGTTGGGATCGGTCCCTGTGATCGTGAACAGGGGGAATCGATGAGGGGCGCCAGCGACGAGGCAGGCCCCGGGGGCGCGAGCCCCTGGGAGCTGGAGGGAGCCTCCGCGGAGGCGGAGCCCTCGGCCCACGAGATCGCCGGCCTCTTCGAGGGGGGCGACGCAGCCCCCGCGGCCCCCACCGGCGGCGGCGCTGCCCGGGACTACGACGACGGCTGGTTCCTCGCGGAGGCGCGGGCCCCTCTGCCGCTCGGCCCCCCGGGGATCGTCGAGGATGTGGACGCCGCCATGGCGGAGCTCCTGCAGCGAGTGGACGAGACCTGGGGTTTCCCGGGGCTCCGCCCTTACCAGGACGAGGCCATGCGCGCGTCCCTCGAGGGACGGGACGTCCTCGTGATCCTGCCCACCGGCGGCGGCAAGAGCCTGTGCTATCAGGCACCGGCCCTGGTCCGCCCCGGACTGACCCTGGTGGTCAGCCCGCTCATCGCGCTGATGAAGGACCAGCTCGACGGTCTCCTCGCCAACGGCGTGCGCGCGGCCATGCTCAGCAGCGCCCTCGACGACGATGAGCGCTCCGCGGTGCGGGGTGCCCTGGAGCGCCGGGAGCTGGACCTGCTCTTCGTCTCCCCCGAGCGGCTCGCGGTGGAGGGCTTCCACCGGGAGCTGGAGCGCGCTGGCCTCAGCTCCATCGCGGTGGACGAGGCCCACTGCATCAGCCACTGGGGCCACGACTTCAGGCCGGAGTACCGCCAGCTCGGCGAGCTCCGGGCCCGCTGCCCCGAGGTGCCCATCATCGCCCTCACGGCGACCGCGACGCCTCGGGTCCGCGGCGACATCGAGGAGGAGCTCGGGCTCAAGGATCCCGTGCGGGTCGTGGGCGACTTCGACCGGCCCAACCTCACCTACCGTGTGGTGCCCCGGCTCGACCTGTTCGAACAGGTCATGGAGGTCGTCCGCCGACACCCCGACGAGGCGGGCATCGTCTACTGCATCCGCCGCAAGGACACCGAGAAGCTGGCGCGGGAGCTGGCGCGCGCGGGGGTCCGCGCCATGCCCTACCACGCCGGCCTCGACTCCGCGGAGCGCGCGCGGATCCAGGAGGCCTTCCTGGGAGAGGGCCTCGACGTCGTGGTCGCCACGGTCGCCTTCGGCATGGGAATCGACCGTCCGGACGTGCGGTTCGTCGTCCACGCGAGCCTCCCCAAGGGCGTCGAGCAATACAGCCAAGAGACCGGGCGCGCCGGCCGCGACGGGCTCCCCTCCGAGTGCCTCATGCTCTACAGCGGATCGGACTTCCAGGGCTGGAAGGGAATCATGGAGCGCAGCGCCCAGGAGGCCGAGATGGAGGGGGTCGAGGGCGCCATGGACGAGCTCGCCGGGTCCCTCGACCGGCTCGGGGAACTCTGGAACTTCGCCAACGGCGGCCTCTGCCGGCACCGGTTCCTCGTGGAGTACTTCGGCGGAGAGCTCGAGGAGGGCACGTGCGGCGCGTGCGACGTATGCCACGGAGAGCTCCGCCAGGTGGAGGACAGCCAGCGCGTGGCCCAGATGATCCTCTCCTGCGTGGTCCGCTGCGACCAGCGCTACGGTGCGGCCCACGTGACCGAGGTCCTGCGGGGCGCCGACACCCAGCGCGTTCGTCAGAAGGGCCACGACCAGCTCACGACCTACGGGATCATGCGTGAGAACGCCGCGAGCGAGATCCGCGCATGGATCGACCAGCTGGTGGCCCAGGGGCACATCGGCGTCGCGTCAGGGAACTACCCCACCCTCCACCTCACCGCGTCCGGCGTGGAGGTCATGCGGGGCGACGAGCCGGTCACGCTGCTGGTCCCGCGGGTGCAGGCCAAGAAGAGCTCGCGCCGCCGGGGCAGCTCGGTGGAGGCCGTGGCGAGCGAGGAGTCCCTCGACGTGGACGCCTCCCTCTTCGAGGCGCTCCGCAAGCTCCGCCGCAGCCTCGCCTCCGAGCGCGGCGTGCCCCCCTACATCCTCTTCAACGACCGCACCCTGGCCCACATGGCCGCGCACAAGCCGCGGACCCCCGAGGCGTTCCTCGCGCTGAAGGGCGTGGGCGAGAAGAAGGCCGCCGATCTGGGGCCGCTGTTCCTCGCGGCCATCGCGGAGCACGAAGGCGCGGCCTGAGCTCCCTCGGGGCCCCGGCCCGACCGGGCTCGGCGCCGATCGGGGACCCCGGGGGTGTCCCGTTCCGAGAGGTTGACGCGGTGACAGCCGCGACGGGCGGCAGGAGCCGTCGAGGGCTCCAGCCCGGCGCGCCAGGGGTCCGATACCGAGGACGAGGCGGCGGC
>CAZEFP010000512.1:0-3181 GCA_964511565.1 uncultured Planctomycetaceae bacterium | reverse complement strand
AGCTGAGGCGGATCCTCCTGCACCACGTGGTGGCCGGAGAGGTCCTCGCCGGGGACGTGGTCGAGGCCAAGGGGCTGGCGACCCTCGCCGAGACGCGCCTCACCGCGCAGGCAGCGCTCGGGCGGGTGATCGTGGATGGGGCCGTGGTGAAGACCGCCGACCTGCGGGCCACCAACGGAGTGATCCACGTGATCGACCGGGTCCTGCTCCCCCCGGCTCGCACGGCCGCGCTGGAGGCGCTGCTCGTGGGCGCGGTGGAGCGGGGCGTGGCGCTGTTCAACGGCGGTGACGAGGCGGGCTGCTGCGCCGTCTACGCCACCGCGCTCGACGCCCTCCGGCTCGGTCGCGGCTTCGGCCTTTCGGACTGGGAGCGTGAGGTCCTCGTGGGGATGTTGGCCGAGGCCAACCGGTCCACCGGGGCACGGGAACTGGCCTGGGCGTACCGGGGCATCATCGACGCGGTGCTCGCCGGAGAGCTGCCCCGCCCCGCGCCTGAGGTCGACGCAGCGGGCCGCGTGGTCTTCAGCTTCGGTGGCGTGGCGGAGACGCGCCGATGGGACACCGTCCTCGACGGCGTCATGGGAGGGCGCTCCACGGGCCGGATCGGTCAGGCGGAGGGCGCGATGATCTTCGAGGGGGTGACCTCGCTCGAGAACAACGGGGGCTTCTCCTCGATCCGGTGCGGCGTCGCGGACGGCGCGTTCGCCGGCGCGGACACGATCCAGCTCCGCGTCAAGGGGGACGGCCGGACGTACATCTTCGGCGCGCGGACCTCCAGCGGCATGGGGGGCGACTCCTTCTGGACGCGCTTCGTCACGGTGGACGGCGAGTGGCAGACCGTGGAGGTTCGGATCGAGGACATGGAGCGGCACTTCTTCGGTCGCAGGATGCGCGGCACCATCACGCCCGACGAGATCCGCGGGCTCGAGTTCTACATCTACGACAAGAAGGCCGGCCCGTTCCGCCTCGAGGTGGACGAGATCCGGGCGATGGCGAGCTCGGGCGGCGCGGACCGAAGCGGCACCTGAGCCCCCTGCGCAGCGCCGGCGGGGCTCTGTTTCGAGACCTCGGGCAGCTCATCCGGGCCCCTGGGGTCGTGGCTGGGGCCACAGACCCATGCTTGCACGGGAACCCATCCCCCTGCACGGCCGTCCTCCTTCCATGACGCTTCCCCTGCTCGCCGCCTCTGTTCTCGCCCTCTCCTCCGTCGCCCCGCCCCAGGCGGGGATCGGCCCTGAACTCGCTCCCCTCGACGCGGCCCCGGCGGTCCCCGTCCCGGCGAGCTCGGGCCCGGTGCAGCACCTGGTGAAGGTGAGCTCGGACCCCATGGGGCTCCTGCGGCTGCAGCGATTGGACCTCGACCTGGTTTCGGTGGACCTCGCGGGCGGCGAGGCCACCCTGCTGGTCACCGACGAGCAGATGGAGCAGATCCGAGGGGTGCGGCTCACGCCGGAGGTGCTCATCGAGGATCTCGAGGGGTACTACGCCCGGCGGCTGGCTGCCGGGTCCACCGAGGACAACGCCGGGGTGGGGTACGGCCAGTGGCTCAATCCGCCCTACGGGCAGGGCTCGATGGGGGGGTACTACACCTACGCCGAGATCGGCTCGGTCCTCGATCAGCTCACGGCGGCGTATCCCCCGTTCGTCTCCGCCAAGTCCTCCCTCGGGCTCTCGCTCCAGGGCCGTGACCTCTGGATGGTGAGGGTGTCGGACAACCCCGGCGTGGACGAGCCCGAGCCGGAGATGCGCATTGACTCCCTGCACCATGCGCGCGAGCCCCAGGGCATGCAGACGACCCTCTACTTCCTCTGCTACCTGCTGGAGGAGTACGGCAGCGATCCGCTGGCCACCTACCTGCTCGACGAGCGCGAGATCTACGTGGTGCCCTGCGTGAACCCCGACGGCTACGAGTTCAACCGTCAGCAGTCCCCCGGCGGCGGGGGCCTTTGGCGCAAGAACCGCCGCAACAACGGCGGCAGCACGGGGGTCGACCTCAACCGGAACTACCCGTTCCAGTGGGGTGGATCGGGCTCCAGCGGCTCCGGGTCCTCGGAGACCTATCGCGGGCCCGCGCCCGGTTCGGAGCCTGAGATCCAGGCCATGATCGATTTCATCGACAGCCGGGAGTTCGAGACCTCCCTGTCGGTGCACACCTACTCGGACCTGTGGCTGGCGCCCTGGGGCTACGTGAACCAGTACCCGCCGGACTGGGACGAGATCGGGGAGATCGGGGACCTCGCGGTGGGGGACAACGGCTACGTCCACGGACCGGCCTCGCTCATCCTCTACGAGGCGGATGGCGTGACCTTCGACTACGAGTACGGGGTCAAGGGCACCTACGGCTGGACGCCCGAGATCGGGAGCAGCAACGACGGCTTCTGGCCGCCGCAGAGCCGGATCGTCCCCCTGGCGGAGGAGAACCTGACGGCCTTCGCTCGCACCGTGCTGGCCGCGGGGGCCTGGCTGCGGCCCGAGGCGGTCGCGTTGACGGACGCGGGCGATGGGGACGGCTCCTTCGAGCCTGGGGAGCCCGTGGACGTCGCGGCCTTCGTGCGCAACTCCGGGCGCGGGGACTCGGGGGCGGCGACGCTCGACCTCGCCACGTCGAGTCCCTTCGCCACCGTGACCACGGCCCAGACCTCCCTCTCGGTGCCGTCCTTCACCACGGGGACGGGCGCGGCTCCGCTTCAGCTGGTCCTCGACCCCTCGACGCCCGTGGGCGAGGTCGTGAACTTCACGGTGACCATCACCGAGGGGGGCCGCTCCGAGGTCCTCGACGGTCAGCTGACCGTGGGCGTGCGCGTGGTCGCGGCCTACGACTTCGAGGCGGCGGGCGCCGAGGGATGGACCGTCGGGTCGCCGAACAACGCGACCACGGGGGAGTGGACCCGGGCGGACCCGATCGGGACCGCCGCCCAGCCAGAGAACGACAACTCGCCCAGCCCTGGCACTCGCTGCTGGTTCACGGGCCAGGGGAGCGTGGGCGGGAGCCTCGGTGAGAACGACGTGGACGGCGGCAGCACGGCGCTGCTCTCTCCGCTCTTCGATCTCGACGGCTCGGCGTCCGCCACCCTGCAATACGCCCGCTGGTACTCGAACGACACCGGCGCGTACCCCGGGGCCGACGCGTTCACCGTGGACCTCTCCGACGACGGCGGCGTGAGCTGGACCAGCGCCGAGG
>CAZEFP010000511.1:0-3182 GCA_964511565.1 uncultured Planctomycetaceae bacterium | reverse complement strand
CGCTCCCCCGCCGCCGTGGTCCACCGAGTCGCACCGTGGTGCGTATCGCCTCTCCGCCTGGATCTCCGACGCCCGGCGCCTCGGACGCCGCGTCCAGGCCGGCCAGGTCCTCGCCGTCTCCGTGGCGGGCTTCGCGCTCTCGGTCGACCGCGTTCTCCCCCCGGAGACCCGGCCCGAGGGCCACGGGTTCGAGGACACCGCGGGCGCCAGCGTCCGCCCGATCGGCGGGGAGGGGTCGCCCGGCGGCTGCTGCGACGTCTCCCTCAGGGTCCAGACCATCCGACGAATCCTCAACGAGGTGACCGGGGAGGAGGTGGAGATGGTGGTGTGCGCCGCGCCCGAGCGCCCCCTGGTCCTCTTCCTCTCGCGCTGGCAGCTGGAGCGCGACGGGCTCCCGGCGCCCCGCGCCGGCTGGCGCATCGAGGGGACGTTTCTGATGAGCGGGCGCCTCTCCGGAGGCCTGAAGGCGACCCGAGCAGGCTCCTGAGACCCGAACGGCGAACGAATCCTCCGGTACGGGTGCGTCGATGTGGCAAACTCCCCCCGCGCCTGGCAGCCGCGCACGCTGCTCGAGGCCCAACGTCCCGCATCCCCCCAGGAAGCTCATGCGTCATCTCCTTCGCCTGACCCTCGTCGCCCTGGCCGCCGCCGGGTTCCTCCTCTCGCCCGTACCCGCCCAGGAGTCTGCTCCCCAGGAAGGGCCGGCCATGGAGGCGCCCCCCGACAGCACCCCGACCGACGAGCCGCGCGACTGGCAGGCCTCCCTCGACAGGCGGATGAAGTCCGTGAACGAGGCGGTCGGGAGCGTCTTCTTCTTCCCGATCCCCGTGCCCGGGACGGCCAACACGGACGCCGCGGGGGCGCCCGTCATGACCAAGCTGCCCTTCCTCGAGAAGGAGGTCTCCACGCTGACCATCCCCTTCGCGGTGCTGTGGCTCGTCCTGGGGGCGATCTTCTTCACGCTCCGCATGGGGTTCGTCCAGTTCAAGCTGGTCGGGCACGCCATCCAGGTGACCCGCGGCAAGTACGACGACCCGGATGACGAGGGTGAGGTCTCCCACTTCGAGGCCCTCACCGCCGCCCTCTCCGCGACGGTCGGGCTCGGCAACATCGCCGGGGTGGCCATCGCCATCTCGATCGGCGGGCCCGGCGCGACCTTCTGGATGATCCTCGCGGGCCTCCTCGGGATGGCCTCCAAGTTCACGGAGTGCTCCCTCGGTCAGATGTACCGCCACGAGCGCTCGGACGGCAGCGTCATGGGCGGTGCCATGTACTACCTCTCGGACGGGCTGCGCGACCGCGGCCCGTTCCTGGCCAACCTCGGCAAGGTCCTGGCGGTCATGTTCGCCATCCTCTGCATTGGCGGCTCCCTCGCTGGTGGAAACAGCTTCCAGGTGAACCAGTCCAAGGACGCCCTCGCCGAGGTGGTCCCCTTCCTGAAGGACAACGGCTGGGCCTACGGAGCGGTCATGACCCTCGCGGCCGGCGGGGTGATCCTCGGCGGTCTGCGGCGCATCGCCGACGTGGCCTCGAAGATCGTCCCAGCCATGTGCGGCCTCTACGTCGCCGCCTGCCTGTTCGTGATCCTCTCCAACGCCGACCAGGTGGTCGGCGCCTTCGGGACGATCATCGAGGGCGCGTTCAACCCCCAGGCCGGGCTCGGCGGCATCGTCGGCGTCCTGATCGTTGGCTTCAAGCGCGCGGCCTTCTCCAACGAGGCGGGCGTCGGCTCGGCGGCCATCGCCCACTCCGCGGCCAAGTCCCACTACGCCGTCCGGGAGGGCATCGTCGCGCTGCTCGAGCCCCTGATCGACACGGTCATCGTCTGCACCATGACCGCGCTCGTCATCGTGATCACTGGCGCGTACGTCACGGTGGATCCGGTCACCGGGACGGAGACGGTCTTCAACCAGTACATCGAAGGAAACAACGGCGCCGGGCTGACGTCGATGGCCTTCTCCACGGTCATCCCCTGGTTCAAGTACGTGCTCGCCGTCGCGGTCGTCCTCTTCGCCTTCTCCACGATGATCTCGTGGTCGTACTACGGAGAGCGCTGCTTCTCGTGGCTCTTCGGGGACGGCTACAGCATCGTCTACAAGGTGCTGTTCCTCGCCTTCAGCTTCCTCGGGTCCGTCATCACGGCGACCGCGGTCCTCGACTTCGGTGACCTGATGATCCTCGGCATGGCCATCCCGAACGTGCTCGGCGTCTTCCTGCTGAGTGGCAAGGTCAAGGAGAAGCTCGACGAGTACATGGAGCTCAAGCGCTCGGGCCAGATGTGAGCCTGCGCCACGGCTGACCGGGGCTCTCTCGGCCCCGGCCGGCCCTCCACCATGATGGCCCGGTGGGTCCCCAGCAGGTCCCCGGCGCGCCATGGTGCCCCGATCGGAGGAGCGCCGGGGATTTCCCCTCGGGGCCCTGCAACGCTGGCCGCCGACGGCCGATACTCCCTGCATGAAGCTCTCCGCCTTCACCCTCGCCCTGGCCGCCTCCTGTCTCGCTGCTGTTTCGGCGGGAGCCACCCTCACCCAGGACGGTGAGCGCGCCAAGGACGGCGTTGTCCAGAGAGAGGTCGGCGCCCCTCCCCCGGAGACCCAGCGCCAGTACTTCTCGATGGCGGACGCGAACGGATCCAAGTGGATCTCCTTCGCAGAGGCGCGGGCGACCATGCGCTTCGACGCCGCGCGCTTCCGGGTGTTCGACACCGACAACGACGGTCGCCTGACCATCAAGGAGTTCAGCGAGTTCGTCAACGTCGAGGCCGCCGCGGGGCGGGTCGTCCGCAAGCCCAACGTCCCGGCTGGGCTGGTGAAGCAGCCCGCCAGGAACGCCGACCAGATCCGAAGCGCCTACGACATCGACCTTGACGGCGCCATCAGCTCCCTCGAGCTGGAGCGGCTCCTGGTGGACTACCAGGGAAACTCGCGGGACCGCCTCGACGCCGCCACCACCCTCGACCGGCACGACTCCGACGGCTCGGGCGTTCTCGAACGGGACGAGCTCGACCGGATCGCCACGCTCATCAACCCCCGAACCGGCCTCGCCGTGAGCGAGGAGCGCCGCCCCACCGGCAGGTCGATCATCGACATCTTCGGCCGCCCGATCGAGCGGGGCGAGAACCTCCCGCCCCGCATCAAGGGCCCGGTCCCCACGTTCCACCGACTGGACGTCGATCGTGAGCG
>CAZEFP010000510.1:0-3183 GCA_964511565.1 uncultured Planctomycetaceae bacterium | reverse complement strand
CTCTCCAGGCCCGGTGAAGAACCCGTCCCCGTCGAGGTCGACGCCGTCCCGAAAGTTGCTGTCGTACCCCGACAGGCTCGAGACGGGGAGCTGGGCCCTGCTGAACATCCGCTCGAACTCGGACGGCTCCGAACCATCGAAGGGATTGGCGACCCAGCGGCGAATATCGACGTTTCCGCCGGCGGCCGTGCCGTTCCGCTTGGAGTATCGGTAGATCCCGCCCACCGCGTGGACGTAGTTCGTGTCCAGCGTGATGGTGCTTCCGCCGCCGAGGTACATGTCACGGTTGGAGTGGACCCGGCCCCGGAGGGTCATGTTGGGGCCCGCGTGAATCTCAAGGTCGCTGTTGTAGAACACGGCGAACTGGAAGAGCGGCGTCCAGGTCGCGTTCACGATCCTGTGCGCCCGCTCCCGCACCCCGTCGACCCGAACCCGGGTCTCGAGCTCGAAGGGCTGGACGAGGTTGGAGATGCCGGAGGGGCCGGTGACGGTGACCTGATCCCCGAGCGCGGTCACGGTGTACTCCACGTCCTCGCCGCCCACGACCTTCGTCCCGCTCAGGGTCGGGCTGTCCCAGTTGGCGAGTTCGGTCTGGAGCTCCTTCGCGACCACCCGCAGGGCGCCCTCGGCGAGGTATCTCGCCCGGGTCTGTCCGTTGTGAACCGCGGCTTGACGGTCGCTCACCCCCGCCATGGTGAACATGACCGCGACCATGCTCGCCACGACGAAGCTCCCGAAGACCGCGTAGATGAGCGCGACGCCACGCCGCGACGCGGCACCTGCTCTGGTTCGTTTCAAGATCATGTTCTGCCCTCTGTGTTCGGCGCGGAGCGCCGTTCTGCCCCTGGCGTCTGGTCAGCGACGCGCTTCCCTGCCCGGGCTGCGCGTCGATGCCCGGTCAGCCGTTGTTGTTCCTCAGTCGAACCAGCGCCTCGGAGTGCGTCCGGAACAGGTGACCCGACTCCGTGGTGGCCCGGAAGTCGATCCGGACCCTGACCGTCCCCGCCGAGACCGACGCCGCTCCGGGCTGGTAGGTCTCGAAGGTGAGCCGCTCCACGGAGCGCGCGAGGACCTTGCGGCCTCCCTCCCCGTTGCCCACGAGGCGGACCAGCTCGTTCTCGCCAGCCGCTGACTCAAGCACCATGTACGCGATGTCCTCGTGGGACCAGACCAGCCGGGACTGCTCGCTGATGGTGTTGTTCCGCTCGTCCCAGATCCCTGCGACGTCAGCCGGTTCGTCCGACACGATGCCGTCCCCGTTGCCGTCGAGCTCGGGGATCCCGTCGCGGTCCACGTCGATCTCAGGCCGCCCGTTCCCGTCGAGGTCGCTGGGCGCGCAGAGGACGATGGAGCACATGGGACCGAAGTCCGCCTGGCCCGGCTGGGCGGACTGGGGTGCCGGCGCGTGCTCGAACTCGGAGAACGCCGAGGCCGGCTGCCCGCCCTGGAAGACGTGCGGGTAGGCGCGGTCATTGACCGTGTGGAAGCCCGACATGCGGAGGTCCTCCATGATCTGTGACAGCGCTCGGTCACTGTCGCGCTGGATACGCGACTCGAGGTTGCCGCTCTCCGTGAGGTGGCTCACGCTCGTGGTGGCGCTGATCATGGTCTTGGCGAGGAGCGCGAGGACCGTGGCGCCGAGGATCATCTCCAGGAGCGTGAAGCCTGCGACGCTCCCCCTTGTTCTTGCCGAACTGCCCATCAGTTCACCTCGCCACCTGGGTGGTCAGCGTCAGCCGCTGCGGGCGGCTGCGGGAGTCGAGCCAGGTCGCCTCGAGGACGACCTCGAGCGGGTCGGGGATCGCGCCGCTGCCCGAGTACCCAGGGAAGCGTGCGGCGATGGATTGCTCCCTCAAGAGGCCACCCTCGTAGCCAGGGATCGGCTGCCCCTCGGGGTAGTCCACGGGGATGTTGTCGCTGGACTTGGTGAGCACCTCCTCCATGCACCGCTCGAGCTCCGTCATGGCGAGCGTCGAGTCCCGGCTGGAGTCGATCACACCGAAGCTGGCCACCTGGCTCCCGAAGGCCGCGGCGAGGGAGATCAGGAGCACCGTGATCGCGACCAGCAGCTCGACCATCGTGAATCCAGAACGACCGGGGGCCGCCGGGCGGCCATCAGGGCGCCTGCGGTCCTCATCGCGCCGGGGCGCGAGACGGGTCTGGGTCCACCTGCCCGAGGTGGAGGGTGCGGTCGTGCTGCTGGCCGACCGGTCACCGCTGGCCGTCGCGCTCGCCACGGAGAACCGCGCCGCGGTCGGAGCGGCGGGCATGCTCCGGTCCCCGGCCACGGTGCTCCATGGCGACCTGCTCGCCCCGTTCGCGACGAGCGCGCACCCGGTGGCGGACGTCATCGTGGCGAACCCGCCGTACCTGCCGGCGGGCGAGCTCGCCACGCTCGAGCCCGAGGTCGCCGGTCACGACCCGCACGGCGCGCTCGCCGGAGGACCCGACGGTCACGAGGTCGTGGACGCGCTGCTCGTCGAGGCCGCGCGCATGCTCGCCCCCGGCGGCGCAGTCGTCCTCGAGATCGACGCTCGCCGCGCCGGTGACGCCTGCGCCGTCGCACGGCGGGCCGGCCTCGTCGACGCCACGGTCCACCGGGACCTCACCGGCGCGGAGCGGTTCGTGCTCGCACGACGCCCCGGGACCGGGACCGTCCACGGCTAGCCTCGGGCCGACGCGCAGACCGCGGGCGACGCCGCGGTCCACGACGCACGACCGGAGCGCCGATGAGCACCTTCTGGGGACCCGACTTCGACGAGCTGCAGGCGGTGGACCCGGAGGTCGCTGCAGGGCTCCTCACCGAGCTCGAACGCCAGCGGACCAAGCTGCAGCTGATCGCGAGCGAGAACTTCGCGTCGCCCGCCGTGCTCGCCGCCCAGGGCTCGGTCCTGACGAACAAGTACGCGGAGGGCTACCCGGGACGGCGTTACTACGGCGGCTGCGGGGAGGCGATCGACCCAATCGAGCAGCTCGCCATCGACCGGGCCAAGGCGCTCTTCGGTGCCGAGCACGCGAACGTGCAGCCCCACTCCGGCGCGAGCGCGAACCTCGCCGTCTTCCTCGCGGTGCTCGAGCCGGGCGACCCGGTGCTCGCGATGTCCCTCCCGCACGGCGGGCACCTCAGCCACGGGATGAAGCTGAACCTGTCCGGCCGCTGGTTCGACGTCGCCTCCTACGGGG
>CAZEFP010000509.1:0-3191 GCA_964511565.1 uncultured Planctomycetaceae bacterium | reverse complement strand
CCCTTCTCGGGCTGGTCGAGGCGGGTGTCTTGACCGTCGTGGGAGAGCGGAATCAGTGCCGCGTCTTCCGGTTGGTCGAAGAGGCCATTCCTGCCCGGGGTCCGGTCGCAAGGACCGACACGTCCGGTCGCAAGGACCGGACCTCGCGGTCCCTCGTACCGGTCCGGTCGCAAGGACCGGGGGGTCCGGTCCTTGAGTCCGTTAGGTCCGGTCGCAAGGACCGACGAAGCAACCAAGAAGCAACCAGAGAAGCAACCATGTCCCCCCTGCCCCCCAAGGGGGGGAATGATGAGGCTTACGAGTCCGGGGACAAGTCCAAGGCTGAGAAGGCTCAGCAGACCCGAGAGTACACCGCCGAGTACCAGCGTCTCGCCAAGCTCAGGTCCAGCATCGTCAACGGACCAGACCACGGCCTCACGACCAGGGCCGGAAGCGTCAAGCCCGCGAAGGGCCTGCTGGACATGTACCGGAAGATCCGAGACAGGGGCGTCACCGAGGACGGGATCCGGTGGCTGGTGATGTGGGCGCTGCTGGCGCCCGACACGGGACAGGGAGGCTCGCCTCGCTACCTGCGGTCCAACGGCTACACCGACCTGAAGAACCTGCTCGTGGACGAGAAGGCCGACGCCAGGATCGAGAAGGCGCGCCGGTGGTACGCCAGCGGATGCCCCATCGGCTCGGACGTGGACGCCTCGCGAGCCCCGGACGAGGTGAAGCGACGCAGGGACAAGCCGGTTCCGGTCGCTGAGGGTGAGATCCCCGAGGGCGATCTCCCGGGCGTGGTGCTCGACATCGGCCGGCAACTGCGCGAGGGTGTCCCGCCCATCCGGCTGGTGTGGCCGGGCTGGCTGGACGTGCTCGACAACGCGAGGATCTACCTGACCGACCTCGCCTTCAACGATGCTGAGCGCCTCACGGGCTGCTCGGACCGGACTCAGGCCTTCGGGCTGCTGGAGGTAGCGTGACCGCCCCTGCCCCTTCGCGCGTCACCCAGCGCGACGCCTATGAGCGACGGTTGCTCGCCACGCTCATCGGGCCTGTTGGAGCGGGCCTCGTCCACCCGGACCGGGCCGCACTGCTCGCCCAAGCCGCGGATATGGACCTGGACCAGCTGCTCCAGGCTCCAGACCACCGCGCCATCCTCTCGGCCGCCTTCCGCCTGCAGGACCAGCAACGGGACGTGGTGGCGATGCTGGTGGCCCGAGAGCTTCAGGAGAACGCGGCGAACCAGGTCGAGGCGGCTCGCCTGCGCCGCGTGCTGCTCGAGTCGTGCGCGCTGGACCCTGCGAGTTTCCCCGAGCTCGTGGACAACCTGCGGAAGCTCCGCATTCAGGACATGGTGATCGCCGCAGCTCGAGCGCTCAACGAGGTTGCCGAGCAGGGGCGCAGCGCTGAGGACATGACCGCGCTCGCGACCTACCACCTGGGCGAGCTGTCCGTCGAGGCCGACAAGCACAAGGGCCGCCGTCCGTCCATTGGCGCGGACGAGGCCCTGGATGCCTGGATGGACGGGGTACAGGCTGACCTCGACGCCCGAGACAACGCGGACGCCGCGCAGCCGCTTCGCTTCCAGGCCCCGCTGGGTTGCCTCGCTGAGGACTGGTGGGAGGTGCTGAAGCCAGGCCGGATGCCCGTCATCGCCGCCCGTTCAGGCGTGGGCAAGAGCGCGCTGTCCTGGGAGTGGGCCAAGCGTCTCGCCCTGGACGGGGTGCGAGTCACATACATCACGCTGGAGATGCCCGAGGAGCAGAAGGCCGAGCGCCTGTTGCGCCAGCACTCGCCCTACGGCAGCCGCCACATCTGGAACCGGCCGCAACTGCTGGACAGCGTGATTCCCCACTGGCAACGCCTGCGGGACGACCTTGGTGGACGGCTGCGGATCCACTACCCCCGCGGCGGGATGACCTGCACGAGGTTCAGGCGCTGGTGGCTGTCCGAGGTGCGGCAGTTCGGCAAGCCCGACGTGCTCTTCGTCGATCACCTCCACCGTTGGTCCTACCTGGACATGCCGGCGAGCATGGGCGAGAACCAGAAGATCGCCGAGGTGACCGCCCTGCTCAAGGACCACGCCATCACGCACGAGTGCATGGTGCCGCTGCTCTCGCAGATGAACCGCGAGTTTGACCGGCGAGGTGCGGACAGCCGGCCCATCCTGAGCGACCTGTACGGCTCCAAGGCCATCGAGCAGGACGCGGACGCTGTGATGTTCCTGCACCGGCCCCGGATGAACGATCGGCCCCAAGAGTCCAGCGAGACCGCCGAGGTCATCGTGGCGAAGAACCGCGAGGGGCCGCTGGGGGTCTACGAGGCGACTTTCCTGCGGGACCGGTTCACCTTCGTCGCTGACCTGAAGGTGATGCTGTGACCGCCGCCCTGCCCGCCAACTTCGCCCGGGTATGGCCCGGTGCCGTGCTCCTGCTGGACCTGCTGCACTTCCAGGGGCTCAGCCTGGACGAGGCCCTCGACCGCCTGCCCGCCGAGCACCTGCCTACCCGCCGACCCGCGCTGGACATCCTCGACGCCGTGGTGCTCAACGAGCGGCCACCGCCGCCCGCCACGGACCGCCTGCCGGCGTTCATGCGTGAGGCTGAGGAGCGCGCACCGATGATCCTGCCCCACCCGACGCACTTCGAGCGCGAGGTGACGCGCAAGGTCTACACGCACGCGGACCTGACCGCGATGCTCGCTCAGGCGCGCCAGGAGGCCAGGGAGTACCCCGAGGCCGCCGAGACACGGGAGAACCGCATCGGCGCGCTCAGGAAGGCGCTGAGGGAGCGTGAGAGCGAAGCAGGGAGAACCTACAGGGCTCCACGGCTGCGGGTGACGGGTGACGGATGGCGGAAGGGGGCAAGCGCCACCCAAGCGCCACCCGTCACCCGGGAGCAGTGGGCCGCCATCGACGCCATGGACGCGGACCTGCTCGGCCAGACGATGGGGTTGGCTCGCGTGAGGGGTGGGATCGAGTGTCCGCTCCACAAGGGGGACCACGAGGCCAAGGTCTACCGCTCGAGGCGTGGGGCGATGCACTGGCGCTGCTTCAGGGCGGACCAAGGCGGCGGGGCTCTCGAGCTCTACAGCGCGGTCGAGCATGGGGGCATCCCCACCGGCAGGGACCAGCGGCGAGAGGTGGCGGCCGAGATGGTGGCGAGGGGGTTGGTATGAGGGCGCTGGAGCTGTTCGGAGGTGGTGGG
>CAZEFP010000508.1:0-3199 GCA_964511565.1 uncultured Planctomycetaceae bacterium | reverse complement strand
GTTCGTGGAGAACGACGCGGTCGTCCTCCGCTGTGCGCTGGCGAATCAGGGAATCCTCACGGTCCCCAGGGCGCCCGCCCAGGCGGCGTCCCGCTAGAGGAAGGTGAGGGCGAGCCCGTCCGTCAGGTTGGAGATCGGGATGCCGATGAAGGAGTCCCGGTACCAGGCCTGGAAGTGCCACGTCTCGCCGGTGGCGACGGAGACGAGCCCTGTGGGTGTCGGGGTGGCGGCGAGGTCGAGGGAGAGGGTGAACGCCCCGATGCTCCCCGAGTTCAGGATCTGGCCCGCCCCCACGTAGCGGCCGATGGCGCCGCCGAGGCAGAGGTTCCCGACGCTGCCTCCCGGCGTGGCGGTGAAGCCCTGGGTGCGGCTGGTCAGGAAGAAGCCGAAGGTGTTGGAGGGGAGGGAGCTCGCGGTGAGCGCGACGTCGTTGTCCGCGCGCCGGGGGCTACCGAAGGCCGAGACCTCACCGGGGAGGCCCGTGGAGTTCGCGGCACCGGGCGAGCAGTAGGAGGAGCCCAGGTCTCCGGTGGCGCCGAAGGGGACGATCTGGATGCCGTTGAGGGACATGAACTCGGCCGCCACGTTGAGCTGCAGCGTGACGGCGCTGCCGGGCGCGACGTCGACCGCGTGCCTGGCGTGGGTGACGCCGAGCTGGTAGCCACCGGAGAAGTCACCGCCCACGTCCTGCAGCGGGTCGGGTGAGCTGGGGACGCGGACGCGCGTCCGGTAGCCCGCCCCGCTGGGGACGGCGGCGTAGGTGAGGACGTCGTACTGGCCGGCCGCGAGCCCGCGGATCTCGATGGTCGCCGCCCCGCCGAAGAAGGCGAGATCGTCGAGGAGCGCGTCGTCGCCGCCCGAGGTGGAGGGGTCGTCGAACAGGAAGCTCTGGACCCCGGTCCCGAGGTCGTTGACCACGAGGGTGACCGGGGTGGGGGCGCCGCTCGCGTCGAGGAGCCCGGAGATGGTGAGGGGGAACGAGGCGGAGGCGAGCGCGTCGGTGTCCACGCCGTTCCAGTGTCCGCCGACCTGCGCGGCGGCCCCCGTGTCCGGCCCGGGGACGCCGTGAACGGCAGCCGGGCCGAAGTCGAAGTTGACGCCGACCTGAGCCGGGGCGGGGACCGCGGCGAAGAGGCCGCAGGTCACACTGATGGAGGGGATGAGCGAGCGCATGGGTTCGATGGCCGCGCCGCACGTCCGCGCCGCCGTCTCTTACGAATCACCGTAGCACGGCGGGTCTCATTCTTGTTCGGAAGTGCCCTTCGGCGCGGCGCTCTTGGTCGGACCGTGCCATGATCGAGACTCACCCTGATTCAGCCCATGCGCTTCTCCACCACACCCCTCCTGCTCGCCGCGCTCGGTGCCGGGTCGTTTCCCGGTACGTCGTATGCCCTCAGCCAGTCTTCCGGGTCCGCGCTCGGGTCGGGCCCGGCCCTCACGGAGTTCCTCGCCCGTAACGACGACGGCATCGAGGACGAGGACGGCGACCGCGAGGACTGGATCGAGATCCACAACGTCCCCGGGGCCGGCGCGGTGGACCTGGGTGACTGGGCCCTGACCGACGACGCGGGGGAGCTCTCCAAGTGGGTCTTCGAGGCGGGCACGGTGATCCCCGACGGCGGGTACCTGGTGGTCTTCGCCTCGGACAAGGACCGCAGGGTCCCCACGGGCACGCTCCACACGAACTTCAAGCTCTCGGGCGGCGGGGAGTACCTGGCGCTGGTCAACCCCGCGGGTACGGTCGTCACCGGGTTCGACCCGGAGTACCCGCCCCAGCAGGAGGACGTCTCCTACGGGCTGTCGTTCATCCCCGCTCCGTTGAGCGTGGAGCGACTCTTCACGGCGCCCACCCCTGGAGGGCCCAACGCCATCGGCGCGCCGCCGCTCTGGGGTGTCACGCACACGCCGCAGCAGCCGACGGACGCCCAGGACCTGGTGGTGACGGTGCAGGCCCCGACGACGACGGCCTCCGCGCCCACCGTCGACCTGGACTACCGCGTCATGTACGGAGCGATCCAGTCGACGCCCATGACCGACGACGGGGTGGCTCCGGACCTGGTGGCGGGTGACGCGGTCTTCACCGGGGTGATCCCGGCGGGCGTCAGTGGCCCGGGGGACATGGTCCGTTACCGGGTCACGGTGGCGGACGGGATCAGCTCGACCGCCCTGCCGTTCTTCCTCGAACCCCTGGGTTCGCCGGAGTGGTTCGGAACCGTCGTGGAAGACCCGAGCCACGCGGGCAGCCCCCTGGACGTGTGGGAGTGGTTCGTGCAGAACCCGGGCGCCGCGAACACCGGCGTGGGGACGCGCTGCTCTCTCTGGATCGAGGGACGCTTCTACGACAACGTCAAGGTCAACCGGCGCGGGCAGAGCTCGGCGGGGTACCCGCGCAAGAGCTACAAGTTCGACTTCAACCCGGACGACCGACCGGAGCTGGCGATCTTCGGATCGCCCATCGACGAGGCGAACCTCAACACCCACTGGGCCGACAAGGCCCACCTGCGGCAGTACCTGGGCTACGGGATGTACGAGGCGGTGGGGGCGCGGGTCTCCGAGTCGTTCCCGGTGCGACTCCAGCAGAACGGCGAGTTCTACTCGGTCCAGACCTTCGTCGAGGAGCCGGACCGGTTCTTCCTCGAGCGCGTCGGGCTCGACCCCGATGGCGCCTTCTACAAGATGTACAACCCGTTCACGAGCGGGACGTCCAGCGTCGAGAAGGTGACCCGCACCAATGAGAACAACGCGGACCTCATCGAGTTCGTCTCCACCGTGGGGCAGGGGGGCGCTGGGGTGGAGGACTACCTCTTCGACGTTCTCGACGTGCCGCAGGTGATCAGCTATCTCGTCGGTTGCTGGCTGATCCACGAGAACGACCATCTCCACAAGAACCACTTCCTGTACAGGGACTCGGACGGAGACGGCGAGTGGCAGTTCATCCCCTGGGACAAGGACCTGACCTGGGGCCGGAACTACAACCCCTCGGGCGGCGTGCTGAACGACCGCATCACCCACAGCCACCCCCAGTACAGCCACGTGCTCTTCGGGGACAGCCAGCACCGCACCTCGGACAACTTCTGGAACCGGCTCATCAACCGGATCTACCAGAGCCCGCGCTTGAGGGCGATGTATCTCCGCCGGCTGCGGACGGTGTGTGACGAGCTCCTGCAGGTGCCCGGGACCCCCGCGGCTGAGCTCTACA
>CAZEFP010000507.1:0-3205 GCA_964511565.1 uncultured Planctomycetaceae bacterium | reverse complement strand
GCCGTCGGGGGAGATCGAGATCCCCTGGCTGTCGGGGGGGATCTGAACCTGATCGGTGAGCAGGTAGCCCTCTGCCGACACGAGGCGGCCGTTGGCGTCCTGGAGGAGGCTGCCGTTTCGGGTGTAGCCGCGCTCGCCCCCGGGGAGCTCGAGCTCGAAGAACCCTGCGCCCTTCACCGCGAGGTCAAGGACCTTCCCCGTCTGCCAGAGGGCGCCCTGGGTCATGACCAGCTGTGCCCCAGCCGACCGGGGCTGACGGATCCCGCCCGTGGGCTGCTCGATGGAAGCCAGGAGCTGGGTCCGCCGCTTGTAGCCGGGGACCGCGACGTTGGCGATGTTCTCGCAGTGAAGGGCGCAAGCCTCCTCCAGCCTCGCGAGCCCCTCGCGCAGGGCGTCGTCCCCGCCGTCGGTTCGATCCCCATGGCTGGCCTCGACCGGCCGGGCGCTGGCCCCGGCCATCATGATCACGCGGAGCTGTTCCACCGTGCGGCTCAGCCCCTCGACGCGCGCGGCCAGGTGGATCGCCGCGGCGGGGTCCAACTCCAGGTTCAGGCTCGACCCCTCGATGAGCGCCGAGCGGGCCTCGGCCTCGGCGAGGCGCTCCTCGAGCTCCTCAACGCGCCGCTCCAGTTCCGCCCGCGAGGGCTCGGCCCCGTGTACGGAGGGCGCCGTCGCCCGAAGACTGCTGGAGGTCCCCTGGCAAGCAGCGAGCCACAGGAGGGCGGCGATGGCGGACGTTCGTCGGATCATGGGGAGCTCCTCGCGAGCGCCGGCGGCGCGCCCGCGGCGTGCAAGGGCCATCGGTCGAAGCCGCCCGGTCCTTGACGTCTAGTTCCGGCCCGACGAGGTCCGCCGGACGCCTCCTGATGCATCCCCCTGAGCAGGGACGGCTCAGGGCGGGGCTCCTCTCCCAAGGCTCCCTGGAATCCAATGCGCGTCCTCATTCCGGACATAGACTGGAGCCCATGAGCGCCTCCCTCATCCTCACGGTCCTCGCCCTCACCGCATGGCCCGCCGGACCCGAGGACCGGGTCGAGGACAAGGCGCCGGTGGACTTCGCGCGTGAGGTCCGGCCGATCCTCTCGGACAAGTGCTTCCAGTGCCACGGCCCCGACCCCGAGACGCGCGAAGCGGGCCTGCGCGTCGACTCCCTCGAGGGGATCACCGCGGCGCTCTCCACGGGCGGCCACGCCGTGGTCGCGGGGAACGTGGAGGACAGCGAGCTGCTGTACCGGATCGCCCCGGAGTTCGAGGACGACCTCATGCCGCCCGAGCGCTCGGGCAAGTCCCTCTCGGAGTCGGAGCGCGCGGTGCTCCGGCGCTGGATCGAGGAGGGCGCGCCCTGGGACGAGCACTGGTCCTTCCAGCCCCCCATCAAGCCCGCCGTCGAGGGCGGGGACGCCGCCATCGACGCCCTGCTCGACGCGCCCATGGCCGCCGCGGGGCTCGCCTTCCAGCCCGAGGCGGACGCCGCGACGCTCCAGCGTCGCGTCAGCCTCGACCTCACCGGCCTCCCCCCGACCCCGGAGGAGTCGGCCGCGTTCCACGCTGACGTGGCGCTCCACGGGCTCGACGCCGCCTACCGCGCCGAGGTGAAGCGGCTCCTGGGCTCCGAGCGCTACGGCGTCCACATGGCGCGGACCTGGCTGGACGCGGCACGCTACGCCGACACCCACGGCCTTCACCTGGACAACCGGCGGTCCATGTGGCCCTACCGGGACTGGGTCGTGCGGGCGCTGAACGACAACAAGCCCTTCGACGAGTTCGTCATCGAGCAGCTCGCCGGCGACCTCTTGCCAGGCGCGACCCTGGACCAGAAGGTCGCGTCGGGCTTCAACCGCTGCAACCCCACCAGCGCCGAGGGCGGCATGATCGCGCAGGAGTACCTGTCGATCTACGCCAAGGACCGCGCCGACACCACGGCCAAGGTGTTCCTGGGCCTGACCCTCGAGTGCGCCCAGTGCCACGACCACAAGTTCGACCCGATCAGCCAGCGCGACTACTACGCGATGTACGGGTTCTTCAACTCGATGACCGAGGAGGCGACGGACCGGAACATCGAGAACCCGGTCCCCTTCCTGCGCGTCCCGCTCCCCGAGCAGGCCGACCGGCTCGCGGAGATCACCGCGGCGACGGCGGCGCTCACCGAGGCGCTCGAGCGACCCAGCCCCGAGCTCGACGAGCGGGAGCGCCGCTGGATCGAGGCGACCTCCCGCGATGTCCTGGGCCGCTGGAAGACGGTCATCCCCGAACGGGTCGCCGCGACCGAAGGCGTGGAGCTCACCGTCGAGCCGGGGAGCGGCATCGTCGTCGCCGGCGGGGCGAACCCCCACAACACCACCTACACCGTCGACGCCTGGGTGCCGCCGGGGCAGATCGAGGGGCTTCGGCTCGACGCCCTCGTCCCCGAGGGGCACACCCTGCCCGGCCGCGCCAGCAACGACAACTTCGTGCTCACCTCGGTGGAGGTCCTCGCCGCCCCGGCGGACCGGCCCGAAGAGCTCCAGCCCGTGGGCCTCGGCGCCGCCGTCGCCACCCACAGCCAGGACCGCTTCCCGATCACAGGCGTCCTCGACCCCTCCTCCGCGAGCGGCTGGGCGGGCCTCGGGAAGACCGGCGACCGGTCGGCGCTCCTGGTCCCCACGCGCGGCTTCGGCTGGGCGGAGGGCACCGAGCTGCGGGTCAAGCTGGTGTTCGCGTCCATCCACTCCCAGCACGGACTGGCGCGCTTCCGCCTCGCCGTCCGGCGCTCCGACGACCTGGAGCCGGCCCTGCGCACGGGCACCTGGCATCGCGCCCACTTCCCCGCCTCCGCGGCCGCGGGTCTCTACGACAAGCCCCACCCGCCCCAGGACCAGATCGCGGGCGGCGTGGACCTCTCCCGCGAGGCGGCGCCGGGCGTCCCCTGGACGGCCCACCCCGAGTACTCCGAGGGCCGCCGCCACCTCTTCGAGAGCGGGCTCGGCGTGCACTTCCTGGTGCAGCACATCGAGGCCCGGGAGGCCCGTCGAGTCGAGCTGCTGCTGGGGAGCGACGACGGCGTCGAGGCCTGGCTCAACGGCGAGCTGGTGCACTCCAACCGCGTGGCCCGCGGGGTCAACGTCGACCAGGACCGGGTCGAGCTCTCCCTGGCGGCGGGCGACAACGAGCTGGTCCTGAAGGTGGTCAACACCGGCGGCGCGGGCGGCTTCTCCTGGCGCCTCGT
>CAZEFP010000506.1:0-3205 GCA_964511565.1 uncultured Planctomycetaceae bacterium | reverse complement strand
TCACCAGCGGATCGCTGATCACGCCCTGGCGGAGCTGGCCTCCCACGGCGGTGAGGGTGATCCGGTCCGTCTTCCAGGCGTCGTCCCACACGTGCTTGGCGGCGACCTGGATACCCCATGAGCGCAGGAGCTCCGCCAGGGGGGAGCCTTCGAAGTCCTCCGGCGCCACGTCCGCCCGGGGATAGGCGAGGTTGTAGTCGGGGTCGTCGAGGCAGACCACCAGCCGACCGCCGCGCTGGACGAACTGGTCGATGGCGTAGACCTCGCGCTCGTGCAGGGGGCCCGGGCGGACCATGAAGATCACGTCCACGTCGTCGGGTACGGCGTTACCCGTGGCGAGACCGGGCAGCTGCGCGATGCGCGCGCGGCGGCTCAGGGCGCCGCGGATCACGGCGAAGGTGGACTCCCACCGCTCGAGCGCGGCGGTCTCCGAATCCGGCGCCACCTCGAAGGGCTCCCCGATCCACCCGATGCCGATCTTCCGGTCGCTGAGGAGCGCGTGCATGGCGCTGGCCATCTGCACCTCGAAGCGCCAGGGCTCGGGCGTCGCGATCACCTCGGTGCGGCCGCGGTAGCCCAGCACCAGGCCGAGCCAGACCTCCTCCTCGCCCGCCTGACCGAGCCCGCCGCGGCCCGCCCGCTGGGGCTGGAGCCTGGCCTCGCGCGCCTGCCGCCGCGCCTCCGAGGAACGGGAGGGGTCGAGCACCTGGAGGTCGAAGACCTCGGGACGCAGGCCGAGGATCTCCTCGAGCTGGGCGCGGATGCGAGCCCCGCGCAGGGCGAGGCGCCCGTCCTCCACCTCCTGGTTGGCGAAGAGCCGCACGGTGAGGCGGTCCTCCACCCGGTCCACCACGCGGCGCGTGGCGTCGGAGATGGCGTTGAGCTGGTCCGCGCTCAGGTCGACCCGCTGGCCGAGGTGGCGCGATGCGAGGACGTTCCCGAGGACGGCGATCAGCAGCAGCAGCCCCAGGGTGAGGGCCGCGTTGAAGCGCAGGACGCGCCGGCCGGGGTGAGCCAGGGGCGCGGGCGGCTTGGGGCTCATCTCCATCGGCGTCGCTCCACGGCCAGGGTGTTGGCCACGAGCCCGAGGGCGGTGAGCAGCACGAAGTAGACGAGGTCGGAGAGGTCGAGCACGCCGCGGGCGGCGCTGCCGAGGAAGTGGGTCGTGGGGCTGGCCGCCTCGAGGGCGCCGGCGGCGCCGCCGGGGAGCACGCGGACCAGCAGCGGCAGGGCCCACAGGAGGCCCAGGGCCAGGGCGCCCAGGAGGAACGCCACCAGCTGCTCGGAGCTCACGGCGGAGAGGAACAGGGCCACGGAGGCGTAGCCCGCGCAGAGCCATGCGGCGCCGACCAGGCCCGCGAGGACCGTGTTCCAGTCGAGGTCCCCGAGGTACCCCACGGTCACCGCCGCGGAGAGCACGGCGAGGCCGACCATGAGCATGGTCAGGGTCCAGGTGGCGAGGAACTTGCCGAGCACGACGGCACCCGTGCGGACCGGGTAGGTGAGCAGGAGCTCCTCGGTGCCCGCCCGCCGCTCCTCCGCCCAGGCCCCCATGCTGAGGGCAGGGACCACGAGGGCGAGCAGGAGCGGAAGCCAGTGGAAGAGGACGATCAGGCTGGCCTGGCCGCCCTCCCAGAGCCCCGGGAGCGGCGTGCGCCCCACGGGGTAGCCGAGGAAGAAGAAGAGCGCGGGGAGCACAAGCACGAAGAGCCCGATGGCCACGTAGGCGACCGGGGACTCGAAGGCGCTCCGCAGCTCACGGCGCGCGAAGGGCAGCACGCCGGCGAGGGCTCGGGGTCGGGCGCTCATGAGGCCTCCTCCTCGCCCGCTGCCATCCGGCGCGTGCGCTCGAGGAAGACCCGCTCGAGGGTCGGGACCTCGTGTCGGAGCTCCTGCAGGGGCCAGCCTGCACCGTGGACGGCGCGGGCCAGAGCGTCCGCCAGGGCGTAGCGGTCCGCGCCCTCTTCCAGGGTGACGTGGACGCGGACCCGGGCTCCATCGAAGGTGCCCCGAGCCGCCCTCGCGCCGTCGCAGGCGGCGAGGGTCGCCGCCACGTCGTCGGCCGGCGCGCCGCCGGCGTCCACCGCCAGGACGATGGCGTCCGCGGAGTCCTCGGCCAGCTCGTGCAGGGGGCCGTCCGCCACCAGTCGGCCCCCGGCGATGATGAGCACGCGCCGGCAGACCTCCTCCACCTCGGGGAGCACGTGGGTGGAGAGCAGGATCGTCTTGGAGCGCGCGAGCTCCACCACCAGGTCGCGGATGCGGACGATCTCCGCGGGGTCGAGGCCGCTGGTGGGCTCGTCGAGCACGAGCACGTCCGGGTCCGTGAAGAGCGCCTGGGCGAGCCCCACGCGCTGGCGGTAGCCCTTGGAGAGGGTGTGGATGCGGCGGCCCACGTAGCCGTCGAGGTCGCAGGAGGCGATCACGCGCTCCAGGGCGTCCCGGCGCGCGCGGCCGCCCATGCCGTGGACCTCACCGATGAACTCGAGGTAGGGGCGCACCCGCATCTCGCGGTAGAGGGGCGTGTGCTCGGGCAGGTACCCCACCGCGGCGCGCGCCCCGAGGGAGCGGCCGTCCAGGGGTTCGCCGGCGATGGACGCGCGCCCGCCGTCCGGCAGGAGCGAGCCCGTGAGCATCTTCATGGTCGTGGACTTGCCCGCGCCGTTGGGGCCGAGGAACCCCACGAGCTCGCCCCGGGCCACGGAGAACGAGACCCCACGCACCGCGTGGACCGGGCCGAAGGACTTGGAGAGTCCCTCCGCGACGATCATGGGCGGCTCCGACGCTCCGGCGGGCGCCGGGGCGGGCTCGGTGGAGGTCTGGTCTGTGGTCATGGTCGACGGGGTGGAGGGACCGCGCCTGGTCCTTCGCCCGGCGCCCCTGGGCGCCCGGCTCCCTCGCTACGCACTACCGCTTCAAGCCTCGGGGTCGACGGAGAATCGGTCGAGGAAGTCCGTGGTCTTCTCCACGTCCATGAGCCTGGAGATCAGCAGCTCCGCGGCCTCGGCGAAGTGCATGCGGGCGAGCACGCGACGCAGGATGTGGATTTGCTTCAGGCGCTTCATCCCCACCAGCTTCTCCTCCTTCCGGGTGCCCGACTTCTCGATGTCGATGGCCGGGAAGATCCGGCGGTCCGAGAGCTTGCGGTTGAGGACGAGCTCCATGTTGCCGGTGCCCTTGAACTCCTCGAAGACCAGCTGGTCCA
>CAZEFP010000505.1:0-3215 GCA_964511565.1 uncultured Planctomycetaceae bacterium | reverse complement strand
TCCCAGGTTACCGGCGAGCATCGCCGTGTAGTGGTCGAGGTGCTCATCGAGGGGTTCGACGGTCGCCGCCGCGCCGCCGCCGTGGTACTGGGTGAGGGGGACGAACATCCAGCCCATGCTCGGGAGCTTGTACTTCGTCCCGTCGTAGATGTTCTGGCGGGTGTGGATCACCTGCTGGGCGCGCGGCAGGGACCAGTTGACCTCCCGGTAGCCCATGCCGCACTTGTTCGTCCCCACGAGGAAGTACCAGTCCGGCGCGTTGATGTAGACGCCGCGGGCGCGGAGTTCGGCGTAGAGGTCCCGGGACAGCATCCAGTTCACGTACCGGGAGTCCGAGGCGCCGCGCTGGAGCGGCGGGCGCGCCGCCGCGTCGAGGTTGCCCGGGTAGGGACCGTCGTGCTCGAGCAGCATGGCGCCGGTGGTCGCGAAGAAGTTCCGCAGCGTCCGGAGGTAGCCCTGGCCCCAGCCGGAGGCCAGGGATGGGGTCCCCCCGTGGATCATGCCCTCGCCGCCGGGCTCGCCGGTGAGGGGGTTGATGCAGTTGTCCCCAGGGGGGGAGACGCGACGAGACGAGAGCAGGGAGTAGGTGCCGACCTCCACGCCCCGCTCCCTCCCGTAGGTCACGTAGTCTCGCATCCGATCGAGGTTCGCCTCGGAGGTGTCCTCCACGTTGAAGCCGCTGCCGAAGGTGAGGATCACCATCTCGAAGCCCACCTCCGCGCACTGGTCGATGGCCAGTCGAACCGAGTCCGGATCGGCGTGGCGCACGTGCATCATGAGTGGGTTCTCGGTCACCCAGGGCGCGATCGTCCGGTAGATGCGCCCGTCGGTCAGGGCGCGGCGGGTGACGTCCTCGGAGTCGTAGGCGCCGATGAACGCGCGGAACGAGCTGAACGACCCTCCCGGCGCCACGTCGCGCAGGACCTCGTTCTCTGGCCCGACGTCGAGCAAGCAGGGCGTCCGCTTCAGGTAGTTGACCTGGCTCGTGTATCCGGGATCCTCCAGCCACCGGAAGCCGTGCCGGCGGCTGTTCTTGTAGGAGAGGCCGCCCATGGAGTACTCGGTCTCCACGCGCAGGTCGGGGGGCTCCAGGGCCTCCCCAGGCCTCGACTCGACGATCGAGTCGCGTTCGACGATCGAGAGGCGCTCGATGGAGAAGTCGTCCACGCGGACGGGCTCGGCTCCAGCGTTCAAGACCGTCAGCCACTTGGCGAGGACCGGGACTCCGTCGTAGAGCTCGTAGTGGACGGACACCGTGACGTCCGCGAGGGCCGGGGCGGAGGCAGGGGCCGCGAAGTCCAGCCGCAGGGCCACGCCGGAGGGCGGCCAGGCGACCCCGGGGGCGTGCCGCCGGACCTGGGCCCAGGCGAGCCGCTCCTCCGGCAGCCCCGTGGCGAAGCCCGACAGTCTCCAGGAGCCCGGCGGGGGCTCCATGGCCTCGAGCCAGTCCGGGTCCAGATAGGCGAGGTTGGGCTGCCCGCTCAAGCCACCGATGTCATGGGGGACGCCATCGAGGGTCACCTGCGCCTCGGGACCCACCGCCCGGAGCAGGGAGCGACCGGTCATCAGGTCGTCGAGCCCGACGGTCGCGGCGGTGCCGGTGATCCGGATCGTCCGCCGCAAGAGCCCGTTGTCCAGGACGATGGCCTTCCCGGCCTCGTCCCGGTAGATGGTCGCGGCGCGGGGTGCGCCCTGGACCAACCAGTCCTTGGCAGCTGGCGAGAGGGGCGAAGGCTCGCCAGGCGGGAGGGATGAGAGGTCGAGGGGCGCCTGGGGGATGGAGAGCGCGGCGGCGAGGAGCGGAAGGAGCATCGGGCCATCCTAGCGCGCCAGGGGCCACGGCTCGGCCGCGCATCGGCGATGCCACCCCTTGAACGTGGGGCGTCGCGCGGGGCCGAGGGCACCCGCGCGACGCTCGGAAGCGGCGGCGCTCTGGCCGCTACTCGAAGGTCACGGAGACCGCGTCCGTGAGGTTGGACGTGATGGTGGGGTTCATGTCCCGGTACCAGGCCTGGAAGTACCAGGTCTCACCCGGTTGAACCGCGATCGGGCCCGTGGGCTGGGCCATGGCGGTGAGGTCGACGGTCCCGCTGAAGGTCCCGGACGCCCCGGAGGTGAGGATGCCGCCCCCGATCCCGCGGCCGATGCTCCCCCCCACGCAGAGGATGCCCTGGCAGTTGGTGGGGAAGGGGTAGAGGACTCGTGTCCTCGAGGCGAAGAAGAACCCTGCGGATTGCGCGGGCAGGTTCCGAGCCGTGATCGAGAGGTCGCCCTCGGTGATCTTGGCCGAGCCGAGCATTCCGATGTTGGCCTGCGCTCCGATCGAGTTCAGCTGGCCGGCGGGGCAGTAGCTGGAACCGATCACCTCACACTCGTCGAGGATGCCGTCGCCATCGAGGTCGATGGTGGGGTCGAGCTCGCGCTCGATCGCGTCGCTGATGCCGTTGGCGTTGCAGTCCAGGTCGTAGAGAAGGTTCTGGTACCAGGCGATCTTGTTGTCTCCGGCGCTCGCCGAGATGACGTCGATGTCCAGGTCTCCGTCGAGGTCGGCGGCGAACACGGCCCGGCCATTGAGCGCCTCGTCGGAGATCACGTTGGCGCCGCTGAAGGCGCCGCCTCCGAGGTTCTCGAACCAGGCGACGCGGTTGTCGGCGCGGCCGAGCGCGATCACGTCGGCGTCGCCGTCGTCGTCAAGGTCCGCGGTGTAGGCGGAACCCGGGCCGTCGAGGTCTGTCGCGATGTAGGCGGCAGGGGCGAAGTTCCCGCCGCCCATGTTCTTGTACCAGGCGAGCCGGTCATCCCATGAGCTGGCGACGAGCACGTCCACGACGAAGTCTCCGTCCACGTCCGTGGGGAAGATCGAGAGCACACCGTCCGCTTCCGAGGTGATGACCTGCTTCGGGCCGAAGTTGCCGCCTCCGAAGTTCCTCCACCAGGCAACGGTGTCGTCGATGAAGCTGCCCGCGATGATCTCCTCGAAGCCATCCCCGTTCAGGTCGGCGGTGTAGACGGAGATCGCGCCCTCACAGTCGGTGGCGATGGGGGTCCGCGGTCCGAAGCTCCCGCCGCCAAGGTTCTCGAACCAGGCGACCGTGTTATCCATGGCGCTGGCGGCGACCAGGTCGATGTCGGCGTCGCCGTCGAGGTCCACCGCGTGGACCGAGCGGGCGCTGTCGGCGTTGTCGGTCAGGATCACGGCCGGCCCGAACAGGCCC
>CAZEFP010000504.1:0-3221 GCA_964511565.1 uncultured Planctomycetaceae bacterium | reverse complement strand
TTCATGGCGGCGGGCTTCCGCGCCTTGCCGCTGCTGGCGGCCGTGCCGGCGGCCATCGTGGTCGTGCAGCTCATGCGGTGGGCGGGGGGCGGCGAGCCTGTGCTCCTGCCGCTGCCCTTCGTGCTCCTGCTCAGCCTCCTCGCGCCGGGGATCCCTGCCGCGAGGGCGGCGGCCACCGCCCGCGGCCGTCGAGTCACACGGTCCCGCGCCCTGGCGGAGGCCGACCGGCAGCTGGATCTCGCGGACCGACTCGTGACCGCCGACGAGTTCCTGCGCCATGGCGTCCGGACGGGCTTCCAGCAGGCGGCGGTGGACGACGCCGCGCGGCGCAGCGAGGCCGCGGCGGGCGCCGCGCTCGAGGCCCGCGAGGCGGCCATCGCGGGGTCGCGAAGGCTCCCCGCGTGGGGCGCGCTCTCGCTCGTCCTGCTGGCGCTCTCCGCGTGGGTCAGCACGTTCGAGCCGCGTCCCGTGGGCGGCGGAGGCTTGACGGAGACCGCGGCTGCCGAGGCCGGAGAACCGCTCGACGAGGAGGCCGCCGAGGACGCGGTGACGGCCGAGGATCGCGCGGCCCCGGCGCCGCCCGAGGCCGTGCCCACGGAACGCCGCGCCCAGGACCCCGCCGAGGCCAAGCGGTCGGAGAGCGGTGAGGACGTGGACGACTCCGTCAAGGAGTCGTCAGGGCGGACGGGTGCGGGGCGCTCCTCGGGAGCGCTCTCCTCCTCCGCGGCCAGCGAGTCGCGTAGCGCGCCCTCCACCCAGGGCCAGTCGTCGAAGCCCGCGGAGCGCGACAAGAAGAAGCGCGAATCGAAGAAGAAGAAGGAGCGCAAGGCGGGGGACCAGCCGACCCCTGAGCGCCGCCCCGAGGACGAGCAGTCCGGCGCGACGGCGGGGAAGGGCTCCTCCAAGGGCTCGAACCGCAACCCCACGGCCTCGGAGTGGCAGAGCAAGGACCAGGTGACCGAGGTCGACGACCAGGAGGTCGAGGACGACGAGGACACCGACGAGGACGAGGAGGAGCAGGAGAACCGCGGCGGCGTGCAGCCGAGCCTCCGGGACCGCCGTCCGCCGGTGAGCCGCGACCTCCAGATCGGCTTCGGCAACCGGTCCAACCCCGACGCCAACGGTCGAGGCGGCCCCTCCGAGCAGAAGAAGTCCCGTGGCGTCGCCTCCCTGGTCCTCGGCGTCCCCGTGCCCGACCGGGTCAAGGGTCGCCCCGGCCCTGGCCCCACCAAGATCACCCAGGAGCGCATCGAGCCCCAGGCCGAGGAGGCCGGCGCCCTCGTCGCCTCCGCCCGGGCCGCGCGCTCGCGCCCCGTCCCCGCCCTCTCCAGCGTCGAGCTCGGCCCCCAGCTCCGCGAGCTGGTGCGCGCCTACTTCCTCGCGCGTCGCGCAGCGGCGCCCAACGCTTCCTCGCCGCAGTAGCCACCCCTCACCGTCTCCACCGAGCCACGGAAAGCCCCTGTTCCCATGACTGATTCCAACGCCGACGCCGCGCGCGCCGATGCCCAGCGTTTCCGCGAGACCTACGAGTCCATCCGAGCCGAGGTCTCCCGGCGCATGGTCGGCCAGGCCGACGTGATCGAGGGCGTGCTGACCGCGCTCCTCGCCGGCGGCCACGTGCTGCTCGAGGGCGTGCCCGGGCTCGGAAAGACCATGCTGGTCTCCTCCCTGGGCGAGGCCCTGAAGCTCAGCTTCAGCCGGATCCAGTTCACCCCGGACATGATGCCCGCCGACGTGCGCGGCACGTCGGTGCTGGTGGAGAGCGAGGGCGGCGGCCACGAGCTGCAGTTCGAGCAGGGGCCGATCGTCGCGAACCTCGTGCTCGCGGACGAGATCAACCGGGCGACGCCCAAGACCCAGTCCGCGCTGCTGGAGGCCATGCAGGAGCGGCAGCTCACCATCGGGCGGCGTACCATCAAGCTCGAGGAGCCCTTCTGCGTCATGGCGACCCAGAACCCGGTGGAGCAGGAGGGCACCTACCCCCTGCCCGAGGCGCAGCTGGACCGCTTCCTCTTCAAGCTCGTGGTGGGCTACCCCGAGGAGGGGGACTACCGGGAGATCCTCCGCCGGACCACCGGCGAGCATGAGGTGGAGCTCAGCTCCGTCTCCAACGCGGAGACCATCAACGCCATGCGTAGCACCGTGCGCCAGGTCCCCGTCCCCGAGCACGCCGAGGACTACGCCATCCGCCTGGTGATGGGGACCCAGCCGGGGAGCGCCTACGCGCCTGAGCTGGTGAACCGCTACGTCTCCCTCGGGTCGAGCCCCCGCGGCGCCCAGGCGCTCCTGCTCGGCGCCAAGGTCAAGGCGCTCCTCGCGGGTCGCTTCGCCGTGGCCACCGAGGACATCGCCGCCGTCGCGCGCCCGGTGCTCCGCCACCGCGTGCTCCTCGGGTTCGAGGGGCTGTCCGAGGGCGTCACCACCGACCAGGTGGTGGAGGAGGTCCTCGCCAAGCTCCCGGTTCCCCAGGAGGCGGCCGGTTGATCGAGGAGGGCCGCGACCCCGCCGGCCTCGAGTCGGGCCAGCTGTTCGACGCCGCGTTCCTCGCGGCGGCGCAGCGGCTCCGTCTCGTGGCTCGCCGCGTGGCGCCCCGCGGCCGCTTCGCCGACCAGCGCTCCAAGGACCGCGGCTCGGGCCTCGAGTTCCAGGACTACCGCCCCTACGTGGCGGGCGATGACCTGCGGGCCATCGACTGGACCGTGTACCGCCGCCTCGGTCGCGTCTTCCTGCGCCTCTTCGAGGAGCACGAGGACCTGCCGCTCTACCTGCTCCCGGACGTCTCGCGGAGCGCCTGGGTGGAGAGCGAGCCCCGCGCCGTGCCCGGCCTCCAGGCCTGCCTCGCCCTCGCGGCGGTGGCCCTGGGCCAGCACGACAGCGTGGGCGTGTTCCCGTTCGCCGACGACCTCACCGTCCTCCAGCGGCCCACCTCCGGCAAGAACCGGGTGATGGAGCTGGCGCACCGGCTGGAGAGCGTCACGCCGGGCGGGGAGACCGACCTCGGCACGGCGCTGCGTCGCTTCCGCGGCCTCGGCCTGCGCGAGGGCCTCGTGGTCATCGTCTCGGACTTCTTCGACCCCGGCGGGATCGAGGCGGTCACCGAGGCCCTCTCGGGGCTCCGGCACCGGCTCCTCCTGGTCCAGCTCGTGCGGAGCTCGGACCGTGACCCCTCCTGGGCGCGCGGGGACCTGCGGCTCGTGGACTGCGAGAGCGGGGACTCCCAG
>CAZEFP010000503.1:0-3224 GCA_964511565.1 uncultured Planctomycetaceae bacterium | reverse complement strand
CAGGGGCTCGGTGAGGATGGAGGAGACGGTCTGCCGCGGGTCCAGGGACGCGTAGGGGTCCTGGAAGATCATCTGGATCTTGCGGCGGAAGGGGGCGCGGTCGCGGTGGGAGAGGCCGCTGATCTCCTCGCCCTCGTAGAGCACCTGCCCGGAGGTCGGCGGGTAGAGGCCCACCAGGGTCCGAGCGCAGGTGCTCTTGCCGCACCCCGACTCGCCCACGAGGCCCAGGGTCTCGCCGCGGCCCAGCTCGAACGAGACGCCGTCCACGGCGCGCAGGACCTCCTGCTGGCCTCCGAACAGGCCAGGGGAGCCGACCTCGAAGTGCTTGTGGAGGTCGCGGACCTCGAGCAGCGGGGCGCTCATCGCGCGCCTCCTTCGGGCTGGCCGAGGGCGTCACGCTCGAGGCAGGCGGAGCTGCGGCCGCCGCCGAGGTCGAACAGGGGCGGGGCCTCCGCGGCGCAGCGCTCGGTCTCGAAGGTGCAGCGGGGCCGGAAGGCGCAGCCCGCCGGGAGGTCAGCGAGGTCCGGCGGCGACCCCTTGATGGAGTCGAGGTCCGCGTCGGTGTCCCCGCTCAGCCGGGGGACGCTCCCCAGGAGCCCGCGCGTGTAGGGGTGGCGCGGATCGTCGAAGAGCTCGATCGCCCCGGCGGTCTCGGCGAGCCGCCCGGCGTACATCACGTTGACCCGGTCGCTCATGCCGGCCACCACGCCGAGGTCGTGGGTCACCAGGATGATGGCGGTGCCGTACTCGCGCTGGAGCTTCTGCATGAGCTCGAGGATCTGCGCCTGGATCGTCACATCGAGCGCGGTGGTGGGCTCGTCCGCCAGGAGGATCTTGGGGCGGCACAGGAGCCCCATGGCGATCATCACTCGCTGGCGCATGCCCCCGGAGAGCTCGTGGGGGTACTGATCCAGGCGTCGCTCCGGCTCGGGGATTCCCACGTCTGCCAGGCCCGCCGCGGCGCGCTTGCGCGCCTCGCGCCGTGAGAGGCGCTCGTGCACCTCGAGGACCTCCGTGAGCTGGCGGCCCACCGTGAGCAGCGGGTTCAGGGACGTCATCGGGTCCTGGAAGATCATGGAGATCTCGTTCCCGCGCACGCCCCGCAGCTCCTCGTCGCTGAGGGCGAGGAGGTCGCGGTCCTCGAAGCGCAGGGCGTCGGCCTCGACGATCCCTGGCGGGCTCGGGATCAGCCCCATCAGGGCGAGGTTGGTCACCGACTTGCCGGATCCCGACTCGCCCACGAGGCCGAGGGTCTCACCCTCTTCCAGGGAGAAGGAGACCCCGTCCACCGCGCGCACCACGCCGTGGTGGGTCTCGAACCGGACCCGGAGGTTCTGGACGTCGAGGATCGGCATCAGTTCTTCCCCCGCAGCTTGGGGTCGAGGGCGTCGCGGAGTCCGTCGCCGAGGATGTTGAGGGCGAGCAGGGTGGAGCCCATGGCGCCCGCGGGGAAGACCACCAGCCACCAGTAGATCTTGATCGGGTTGATGGCCTGGGTGCCGTCCACGGCGAGCAGGCCCCAGCTGACCTTCGGCGGCTCGATGCCCAGGCCCAGGAACGACAGGAAGGCCTCGAAGAGCATGACCGCGGGGATCGTGAGGGTCAGGTAGACGATCACGATGGAGAGGACGTTGGGCACCACGTGGGACAGCAAGATGCGGGTCGTGGACGCGCCGATGACCCGCGCCGCCTCGATGAACTCCGTGTTCTTGAGGCTCAGGACCTGCCCGCGCACGACGCGCGCCATGGTCAGCCAGTAGATGGCGCCGATCACGAGGAAGAAGATCTTCTCCCGGTCGATGCCGAACTGGTCCTCGAGCTCCGTGCGGTACTCGTTGACCACCGTGATCAGGAAGATGACCACGAAGATGAACGGGATCGAGTAGAGCACGTCGACGATGCGCATCATCAGGTTGTCGATGCGCCCGCCCATGTAGCCCGAGAAGGCGCCGTACAGGACGCCGATCAGGAGCGAGCAGAGCGAGGCGATGATGCCGACGATGATCGACGTCCGGCTGCCCCACACGATGCGCGCGAGCAGGTCGCGGCCCTGGCCGTCGGTGCCCATCCAGTTGCCCGTCTGCCACAGGCCGAAGGTGGCGATGCGGGCCCGGCGCAGGGCCCGGTCCATGGCGCCGACGAGCCCCTTGAACTCCCAGTACCCGTCCTCGTGGCGGGTCTCCAGATAGGTGACGCCCTCGATGGGGGACGCCGCGAGAGAGGCGGCCACCTGGCGACCCAGGTCCATGGCCTCGACCCCCTCGAGCAGCTCGGCCTCGACGGTCTGGGCGCCGCGGGGCGTGCCGTCCCATGACACGGTGGCCGAGCCAGAGAGGAGCGTCCCGTCCAGGAGGACCGCCGTCGGGAGCGCGGCCAGCTCGGCGGAGAGGCGATAGGCGACGACCCAGTCCCCGAACCCCGGGCGGGCCTCCGCGCGGCTGAGGAAGAGGCGGATCGAGCGGCCGCGGGCCTCCACGGACCAACCCGAGACCTGCGCGGCGTCGAACACGTCGCCGTCCGGGCCCTGCAGGCGCAGGGAGTGCACCGCGCCCGTGGGCTCCTCGGCGTCGGGGGTGAACACCTCCCAGCAGGTTGCGGTGCCGCGGATGGGCGTGGGGCCGTAGTCCACCTCGGGGGCGTCGCCCTCGAGCATCGGGACCGAGGCGTAGACCTCGAGCCCGCTGCCCTCCTCGGCGGGGTAGGTCTCGAGGATGGCGCTTCGACCGCTGGTCTCCTCGACCCGGCCGCGGGCGGCCTCCGCGGCGGCCTGGTCCACAGCCGTGAGGATCACCGTGGAGCGGTGGCGCCACCCGTCGTTCCACAGGTTGCGGGTCGAGCGGGTGGTGGCGGCGCCCCGGTCGGGAGCCTTGGCGGGCGCGGCGGGCACGCTCCAGAGCCACTCCGGCGTCCCGGGCTCGTCCCGCAGGGAGATGGCCTTGGGCGAGGGGATCGGCAGGAACGGCGCGAGCAGGGAGACCCCGCCGAAGGCCGCCAGGAAGAGCAGCGCGAAGAAGGCCGCGCGGTTGCGCCGGAGCCGGCGCCAGGCGTCGGACCACAGGCTCTCACCCTTGAACTGGCGCGCCTCCTTGGTGAGGCGCGCGAGCTCGGCCTCGTCGATGGACCACCGGGAGTCTTGATGGGCGTCGCTCATCTCACTCGTCCTCCAGGGTGATCCGGGGGTCGAGGAGCGTGTACGCCATGTCGACCACGGTGTTCAGGGTGTA
>CAZEFP010000502.1:0-3225 GCA_964511565.1 uncultured Planctomycetaceae bacterium | reverse complement strand
GGCCCCACGGGCCGCCTGCGAGGTAGCTCGCGAAGCCGGCTGCGAGGAGCGTGAGGGCCCGGAGCGCGAACTCCGCGGCGGCGAGTCGACGCATGTGCTCCGGGCGTGCTCGCATCAGGCGCCAGCCATGCAGGACGGCGGACCCGACGCCGCGCTCATGGCGGACGAGGCTCGCGAGCGCCAGCTGGTGGAGCGCCCCGAGCTCCGCGGCGTACGCGAGGGTCAGGACGAGCGCGAGGCCCGAGAGGATGACGCCGAACGGCCCGAGGGTCTCCGGCCCGACCAGCGCCGTCAGCGCGACCAGGGGGCCCAGCAGGACGAACGTCCCGCAGGCCATCATCCCGAAGATCTGGCACCAGATGGCGGCCGCCGAGGTCTGGACGCCCTTTCCCTCCGTCCAAGCCCTCAGCAGGGTCGTCGGGCGCTGGGGGTCGGGGTCGATGGAGAGCCGCGCCGCGCCGCCGCCGATGCGCGAGCAGATCAGCAGCAAGGGGAGCGCGGCGAGGAAGAGGCCCGTCGCCACCACGGGGCCGGGGATCGGGATGCCGGAGCCCACGGTGTCCGACACGAGCTCAGCGTCCCCGGCGAGCGCGGCCAGGGCGGTCAGGGCGGCCGCGCCGCCGAAGGCCCACGCCAGGCCGCTCAGCTCGAAGGCCATGCCCGCGAGGCTGGGAATCGCGGCCCCGCGGATCACGTCCGCGAGCCCGAGGCGCTCCCTGGATTCTGGCCGCGCGCCCATCTCACCCCTGCGCCGCGTCCTCCGCGGCGCACATGGCCTCGACCTCCTCGATGGTCTTGGGGACCGCGGCCGTGAGGATCTCGTGGCCGCTCTCGGTCACGAGCACGTCGTCCTCGATTCGGATCCCGATCCCGCGCCACCGGGCCTCGACGTCGGTGTTCTCCGGGTCGACGTAGATGCCGGGCTCCACGGTGAACACCATGCCTGGCTCAAGGGGGCGCGAGGCCCCCTCGGCGGTGGTGTAGCGCCCGCAATCGTGGACGTCGAGGCCGAGGTAGTGCCCGGTCTTGTGCATGAAGAAGTCGCGGTAGGAGCCGGACTCCAGGGCTTCCTCGGCGGTCCCCTTCAGCAGACCGTGCTCCAGGAGACCGTCCACGATGACCCCGAGGGCGACCTCGTGGATCCGGTCGAACTCCACGCCCGGTGCGGCCACGGCGATGGCCGCCTCCTCGGCGTCGAGGACCACCTGGTAGAGCGCCCGCTGCTCGGGGGTGAACTTGCCGCTGACGGGGAACGTGCGGGTGATATCGGCCGCGTAGTAGTGCCACTCCGCCCCCGAGTCCACCAGCAGGAGGTCCCCGTCCTCGAGGGGCTGATCGTTCTCGATGTAGTGGAGGATGCAGGCGTTGGCGCCGCCCGCGCAGATGTGGTTGTAAGCAGCACCCGTCGAGCCGGCGCTGCGATAGCGATAGTCGAGGAAGGCCTCCGCCTCGCACTCGTTCATGCCCGGCTCGATGTGCCGCATGAGCGCAGCGTGGGTCTCCGCGCTGAGCGTCGCCGCCCGGCGCATGTGCTCCAGCTCGGCGTCGCCCTTGATGACGCGCAGCTCGTGCAGGACGGGTCCCGGGTCCAGCAGCTCCTTGGCCGGCTCCACCGGCCCGCGGGCGCGATCGCGGAGCGAGGTGAAGGTCTCGATCATCCTGCGATCGGCGACGTCGTCGTCGCCGAAGCGCCACATGATCCGCTCGCGCCCCTCGAGGAGCCCCGGGAGCTCCTTCCAGAGGTCCTCGATGTCCATGGCGGCGTCGACCCCGAGGGCCTCGGGAGCGCGCTCGAGCCCGAGGCGGCGCCCGTCCCAGATCTCACGCAGCTTGTCGCGCTCGCGCAGGAACAGCACCGAGCGGGCCTCCTCACCGTCCTTGCCCGGCAGCAGCACCAGGCACGAGCCCGGCTCGTTCAGCCCCGTGAGGTACCAGAAGTCGCTGGTCGGGCGGAACTTGTAGTCCGCGTCGTCGTTCCGCGTCTTGGTCGTCGCGGTGGGGATGATCGCGACCGCGTCGCGGGCGGCGAGCAGGTCGAGGAAGCGGGCGCGGTGCAGAGCGTGGAGGGAGTGAGTCATGGTAGGAGCGCCACCATAACGACCCCAGGGCCCCTCGGGCGCTCGTCCGGCCTCAGCGATCCCGGAAGCGAGCCTCGATCGCGTGGGTCACCCGCCGCCTGAGGGCTTCGGGGTCCGCGGCCAGGTCGAAGCGAATGGCGGTGGGGAGCGGACCGCCCGCCGCGAGCAGGACCTCCTCCGGTGAGCCCACGCGGACCGAGACGTCGAGGACGTCCGCGAACGCGCGGGCCATGGCGCTCCAGCGAGGACCCTGTTCGGTCGTGGGTACGACGAGCAGCAGCCCTCTGCCCACGATGGGGCCGGGCAGGGGGGCGGCGCTCGAGGGAGGCGTGGGGGTGGGCAGGTCCCTCCGGTCGAGGCGCGCGAACAGCGAGATGGGATCCTCGGAGGGGACGACGCGCACGGTCAGGGGCGTCCCCGCCCAGTCGACCTCTTCCGGATCGGTGCCCTCCCCGGGCTCCTGCAGCTCCCAGTCCACGTAGACGCTCTTCAACCGGTAGCCCGCGGGAGCGGGGAGCGCCACGGCGAGATCCACGGGGTCGCCGGCGACGTGGGTCAGCTCCGCGATCACGCCGGACCCGTCGACCTTCAGCATCAGGTCCAGCGTGGCCTCTCCGACCCGGAGGCCGCGCGCGGTGACCCGCCGGTTCTCGATGGTCCCCGGCACGGCCGCGCCGCTTCGGGGGGGGAGCTGGGGGCGGAGGAGTGCTCCCGCGGGGAGGTCCGCGGGCTGGCCGCCGCCGCCCAGCACGGTGGCCGGGTCGACCCCGGGGAACAGGTACGGAATGGACCCGGCGAGGGCCGAGGCGTCCCCCGCCCCGAACTCGCTGATCCAGCCATAGGCGTCCTCCATGCGCCCGTCGTTGGCGGCCAACCCATGGAGCGTGGACAGGGCCGCACGGCGCCGCTCGGGCACCTGGGTTCCGGAGATGGCGCTTCGCCAGTCCTCCCAGGCGCTCTCGGACGTCGACAGGTCGCCCTTTTCACCGGCGGTCTTCCAGGGCGAGGTCTCCGAACCGACCGAGGCCCACAGTCGCCCGAGGGGGTCCTCCGGCAGGTCGAGCCACCCCCTCGGCGTCTCCTGGACCTGGGGCCCCGCCGCGGCCGGCAGGGTCAGGAGGGCCAGGCACAGGGGGAGGGCGGCGAG
>CAZEFP010000501.1:0-3243 GCA_964511565.1 uncultured Planctomycetaceae bacterium | reverse complement strand
CACACATGGATGGTGGTTTTCTTCCCCCGCGTGCGCTGCAGCGAATCGCTCCGCTCACGATCGCGCTCGCCATGCTGTTCGCTGTCGCCACCGCGGGCGCCCACGCGCGCCCCGCGGCGGCCCGAGAAGACGCCACGCAGCAGCAGATCGAAGACGCCATCAACAACGGCGCCAACTACCTGCTCAAGCGACAGCAGCTGGACGGATCGTGGCGCCCTGACGAGCACAAGTACGTCTCCGGCCAGACCGGCCTCGCGATGTACACCCTCATCAAGTCCGGCGTTTCGCCGCGCCACCCTTCCATTCTGCGCGGCCTCGCCTACCTCCGGGCGCACCCGCCGCGTCACACCTATGGCATCGCATGCTGCTTGATGGCGTTGCACGCGGCGGACCCGACGCAGCACATGGAGGAGATCGCCACCTGGACCGAGCTCCTCCTGGAGTGCCAGGGCCAGGGCTTCAGCTACCCCGGCGGGCACGAGGACCTGTCCCTGACTCAGTACGGGTGCCTGGGGATGCGCGTCGCGGAGGCGTCGGGGCTCGAGATCTCGTCGAAGATCTGGGAGCAGTGCATCGACTACGCGCTCAACATTCAGCGGGACGACGGCTCCTTCTCCTACAAACAGGGAACGGTGGCCACCGGGTCCATGACGGCCGCGGGCGTGGCGATCCTCGAGCTCGGGAGGCAGGCCCTCGAGGCGAAGGGTGACCTGAGCAAGCGCGACGCGCGGGTGATCTCCACGGCCATCGATGAGGGCATCGACTGGCTCGCCGCGAACATGCGTGTGGACCGCAACCCGGATCCGGCCTCGCAGAACGACAACGCGGGGCACATGACCCGCTGGCACCTCTACTACCTCTACGGCCTGGAGCGGGTCGGCGGCCTGACCGGGCGCGCCGAGTTCGGTCCCCATGACTGGTACAAGCAGGCCTCCAACTACCTGGTGAAGAACCAGCATGAGACCGGCCGCTGGGGGACCGCCCATGGCGAGACCCACCCGGGGACCTGCTTCGGTGTCCTCGTCCTGAAGCGCGCCACCTCTCCGACATCAGGCCTCAAGCCGCGGGGGGCGAAGAGCTACGGGACCGACGACCCCGAGAAGCCCCTGTCCATGCGCATCACCGGCGACACGCCCCTGACCGCGTGGGTCTCCTCCTGGGGAGACCGCAGCCGCGAGCAGCACGAGTGGGACAAGGAGATCGGCAAGGGCCTCCGCGTCTGGCGGGTGGACTACGTGAACGCCGACACCGGCGAGGTCCTCGCGTCCGCCGAGGGCGACCCCCAGAAGCCCGCGCGCGGAGAGCGCTTCGCGACGCAATTCAGCATGCCCAGGCCAGGGAAGCACAGGATCGTCGCCAGGGCTTACGTCCGCCCCATCGACGACGACGAGGGAGAGCAGGTCGAGCTCTCCTCCCCCACGCTCGAGGTCCTCGTGGACGGGGTCATGACCCCCTCCATGCGGGAGGCCATCCGGGACCTGGAGCGGGACGAGTTGGACAAGACGCGGAGCACCTGCAGAGCCTCGAGCGTCGCGAACAACAAGCACGGGGCCCGTTTCGTGCGCGACGGCTCCCACGGTCACGGGTGGCTCTCGGCCCCCAACGACGCCCAGCCCTGGATCTCCCTGGAGCCCGACCGGCCCCAGCGCGCGGACCACGTGGTGCTCTCGCCGTATTACAAGGCCCCTGATTCCCGCACAGCGTGGGGGCGCGCGAAGCGGGTTCTGGTCGAGGTGAATCGGGCCGAGGTCGGCGAGTTCGAGCTCGACCCCGACCTGTTCGGCAAGGCGTACCTCCCGCTCCCGAAGACGAAGGTGATCCGCGAGCTGAAGGTGACGATCCTGGAGATCGCCCCTGGCACCGACGGAGGCCACAAGAACGCCGCAGGCTTCGCCGAGATCGAGCTCCAGCGCCGCCCCGACCTCGTGAAGCAGCGCAAGGCCGAGGAGAAGGCGCAGCGCAAGGCGGCGGCCGAAGCCGCCGCGGCCGCCCGCGCCAAGCGGAAGGCCCGCTAGCCCGCGAGCTCCAGCAGGACCTGGAGCCGCAGGAAGTCCACGTCCTTCACGCGAACCGAGATCTGGTAGCCCTCCGTGAAGGAGAGCACCCGCTTCCCCACCGAGACCTTCAGGGTGGCGCCGTCCACCTTGGGCCGATCCCCCATGGATCGCGCCGGGATGAAGCCGGAAACGTTGAGCTCACCAATGTGCACCTCGAGTCCCCCGCGGGAGACGCGCTGCACCTTGGCGTCGAACGCCTGGTCGATCCGCGGCTCCATGAACTGGCAGACCTTCAGGTCCTTGACCGCGATCTCCGCCATCCCCGCGGCCTCCGACTGAACGCTGCAGTGGGACGCGGTGTCGTTCAGCTCGTCGATGAGCGTGAGGGAGCTCAGCTCCTCCGCAGCCTCGTCATGGCGCGTCTCCACCGAGTGCAGCCAACGGTGGACGATGAGGTCGGGGTAGCGCCGGATCGGTGACGTGAAGTGCAGGTAGGCCTTGCGGGCCAGACCGAAGTGGGTCGCCACGTCCTCGTGGTCCTTCACCTCGTAGACCGCCCGCTCCACGAGCCCCATGATCCGCTGCACGAGGGCCTCCGCGTTGGGCTTTCGCCGGGCGAGCCGGATCATGCGCCCGATGTCCCTCCCCGTGAGGCGGTCCTTGTCCGGGACCCGGATCCCGAACTTGGAGAGCATCGCCGCCACTCGCTCGATCTCCTCGGGGTCCTTCTCGGGGTGGACGCGGTAGATGGTGGGCAGCCCCTTGGCGCGGAAGAGGTCCCCCACCGCCTGGTTGGCCGCCAGGGCGGTCTCCTCGATGAGCGTCTGCGAGAAGTACCGAGGCGCGTTGACGATCGCCTCGACCTCATGGTTCTCGTCGAACACGAACTTCTTCTCGCGGGAGTTGATACGCAGCGACCCCTTCGCGTCCCGGATCCGCTGCTGCACCTTCGTCCAGGCGCTGAACTGCTCGAGGGGCTCGCGGAGGAACTCGATCTCCTCGGTCTCCTCCGTCTTGGTCCCGTCCAGGAGGTCCTGGACGATGCGATAGTCGCCGCGGTGGACGCTGCAGATGACGCTCTTGGCCACGCTCGACGAGACCCGCTCCCCCGCCTCGTTGAACTCCATGAAGACCGAGTAAGCGAGTCGGTCCTGCTTGGGGACGAGGGAACACAGCCCGTTGGACAAGGCCTCAGGGAGCATCGGGATCACCTGGTCGGGCAGGTAGACGCTGGTCCCGCGGGCCA
>CAZEFP010000500.1:0-3245 GCA_964511565.1 uncultured Planctomycetaceae bacterium | reverse complement strand
GTGCGCTGCGTCCGCGAGAGGATCCCCCCGGCAACGAGGGCGACGAGGCCCACGCCGAGGAGCGTCCAGGCGAGGGGCTCGGTGGAGCCGAGCTCCTCCGCGGACGAACCGCCCTCGATCAGGGCCTGGCCAGCGGCCGACTTCTCGGGGGAGTGGAACCCTGTCGCCCCGATGGTGGCGACGATGAACCCGACCAGGACGAGCGCTTGGTTGATCTTCTGCTGCATGGTGGCTCCTGGGCTCAGAGGGACTGGGCGACCTTGACGACCGCGTTGGTGATGTTCACGAGGGCATCGCCCACGATCAGGCCTGCGGCCAGCGGGACGCCCTTGTCCTCCACGAAGCGCGGTCCCTTCTTCTTGGTGACGAACATGCTGATCAGCCCGCCGAGGCCGAAGACGATCATGTACTTGAAGGGCAGGTACAGGGAGAGCCCGATCATCACGCCCAGGCCCGGGGAGACCAGGAGGGAGACCACCAGGCCCAGCAGGGCGCCGGTGAGGTACTTGCCGAGGGGGATGTCGCCGGACTGGACGATCTCGATCGCCGCCTGCAGTGCGCCAGCTTGCGGCGCGCCGAGGACCGGGATCCCGGCGGCGAGCTCCTGGTCGGAGCCGCCGTTGGCGGCGTAGGCCGCCTGGACCTCGGGGCCAGCCTCCACGGCGCGCTCCCACATGACCTGAGCCTGCTCCGGTCCGAACGCGTAGGCCTCCCAGAGGACGAACACGACGAGGAGGGACACCCCCGGACCGATCCAGCAGGTGGCGATCTGCGCGATCTGCTGCTTCAGGGGCCGGCCGCCCACCAGGTAGCCGGTCTTGAGGTCCGCCATCATGTCGGCGCACATGGAGGTCGCCACGCAGACGGCGGCGCCCAGGGTGACCGCCGGGATGATCGAGCTGGTCTCCCCAGGCCCGAGGATGCCCATGAGGATCGCGATGGCGATGAGCGACAGGCCGGAGAGCGGGGACCAGTCCGTGCGTCCGGTGGTCTGGGCGACCACCAGGCTGGCGAGCCAGAGCCAGGTGATGCCGGCGACGGTGACCAGACCCGCCTCGACCCAGCTGACGGCGTCGCCGCCGGAGATCTTCGCGGCGGCGAAGAAGAGGACGCCGCCGATCAAGGTGCCGGTGCCCACGACGTTCATGGACACCTCTTCCCGTCGCCCGCCGGCCTCGTCGCCCCCGCCGCGGAGGCTGGCGAGGGCGGCCTTGAGCGCGGGCAGCGCGATCACGATGCCCGCGATGGCTCCGCCGAGGATCATGCCGATGCCCACCTTGTTGGCGGTGAAGTTTCGGAAGCCGTTGGCGAGGGCGTCGGCGGCCGCGTAGTCATTGCCGAACACGTCGAAGGCGGCGAAGTCCGGCTCGACCCACCCGAGCCAGACGCACGCGGGGATCAGGACCCAGAAGTTCAGCAGTGTGCCGTAGAGGATCGCGAGGCCCGGGCGCCCTGCGATGAAGCCGGCTCCGAGGGAGAGCAGGCTGGCGGCGAAGACCAGGCGGATCCCCGCCGGGAGGTTGAGCTTCTCGCCGAGGTGGAAGGAGTCCGCGAGGACCGCACCGGATCCCGTCCAGTCCAGGGTGAGGCCGGTGAAGACCGCGGCCACGACGATGCCGATGGTCAGCAGCCGTGCCTTCTCGATGCCCGCGCCCGGCGAGCGGAGGATCGTCCCCACCGCGATGGCGGAGGGGAAGCGCAGGCGCTCCAGGTCGATGATTTGCCGGCGCAGCGGGATGATCATCACCACGCCGAGGAGCGAACCGGCCACACCAGCCATCACGACCGAGGACCAGTTCACGCTGTCACTCAGCCGCGCCCCGTTCCGCTCCAGCAAGAACAGCACCGGGATCGTGAAGATGATCCCGGAGTTCACCGTGTTCACGGACGAGGCGATCGTCTGGAAGACGTTGACCTCGAGGATCGACCCCTGGCGCAGGATGCCGCGCAGGATGCCGAAGCCGATGATGGCGCCGACGGTGGATCCGACGATGGTGAAGCCGATCTGCAGGCCGGCGAACACGATGCCCATGTTGAGCACGAGTCCGACGAGCACGCCGCCGATCAGCGCCTGGGGGGTGAGCTCTCGATAGGTGCCTCGAGGTGTCACGCGCTGCTCCGTGGTAGGGGGGAAGGGAGATTAAAGAGCATGCACGATCGCGAGGCCCGGCGCACCTCTGCGGCGCTCAAGTCGCCCACCACACGGCCTGGGGGTAGGGAGGCGGACCGCGGAAAGCGCTACCCTCGAAGCTCCGTCCTTTCCCTGGAGCCCGCCATGATTCCCCTCACCAGCCTGTGGCTCGCGATCCTCCTCGCGGGCCTCGCGATCTTCCTCCTCTCCTTCGTCTGCTGGATGCTCATGAAGCACCACTACAACGACTTCGGGGCTGTGCCCGAGGAGGAGGGCTTCATGGACGCACTCCGCGCCGCTGGCGCGGGCGCGGGTCAGTACCGCTTCCCGTACTGCGGAACGCCGGAGGAGATGCAGGACCCCGATTTCCAGGCGCGCTACAACGCGGGGCCGAAGGGCTACCTCGTGCTGATGCCCGAGGGCCCCTTCGCCATGGCGGCTGGCATGGCGCGGACACTCCTCTTCTGCGTCGCGATCGCCTTCGCCGTGGCGTATGTCGCGACCATCGCGCTCGGCGAGGGCGCAGCCTCTGTGGACGTCTTCCGACTCACCGCGACCGTCACTTGGCTCACCTGCTGCGGCGCTCACGGGTGGGGCGCCATCTGGATGGGGCGAAGTTCGTCCCAGACCCTCAAGGACGTGCTCGACTCACTCGCGTACGGTCTCGCCGTCGGCGCAATCTTCGCCTGGCAGTGGCCGGGATGACGGGTGACCGCGGTCTGGCGTGGCGCCCGGCCGCGGCGGCGAGTACACAGGGGGCATGCTCCGCTCACTGACCCTCACCGTCGCCGCGCTCGCGGCCTCCTGTCACGTCACGCCCGAGCCGCCGCCGCCCGCGCTGGTCTTCGAAGTGGGGTCGCTCAGGACCCTCGCGACGGGACTCGGGTTCACCGAGGGGCCAGTCTGGATCCCCGCTGAGGATCGGCTGATCTTCAGTGACATCCCCGGGGGCAAGCTCATGGCCTGGAGCGAGTCGGCCGGGCTTGCGACCTACCGTGAGTCGCCCAGTCCCAACGGAAACCTGCTCGACAACGATGGGAGGTTGCTCACCTGTCGGCACAGCGCCAGGGACATCGTGCGGACCGAGGAGGACGGCTCGATCACCGTGCTCGTC
>CAZEFP010000499.1:0-3251 GCA_964511565.1 uncultured Planctomycetaceae bacterium | reverse complement strand
CGCCGGGGAGTTCCCCGCGCCGCCCGGCCCCGGGCCCCACGGGCCAGATCCAGAGCTGGTCCTGGTCGGCGACCCCGGCCACCTCGTCCCCGGCGGGGGACATGGCCACGCTGCGCAGGCGGCCCGCGCCTTCGGCGGTGAAGCGGCGCTCGAGGCGCGTGGCCAGGAGCGGGGCGAAGAGGGCCGAGCGGGACTCGGGCGTGGAGTGGAGCCGGTCGGCGTACTCGGCCAGGGCGAGGGCGGCGCTGGGGTTGCCCTCCAGGCGCTCCTCGGCGCGGGCGAGGTAGTAGCGCGAGCGCGTGAAGTCGAGGGCCTCGGTCTTCTCCCGCAGGGCGTCGTTCTTGTCGGCGATCAGCCCGTCCCGCACGTCGATGCCGTGCAGGGCGACCAGCAGCGCGGCGGTGATGGCGAGGAAGACGCCGGCCAGGGAGGCAGCGAGGGCGGGTTGGCGCTGGGCCCAGCGCCGCACCCGGACCGCGGGGCCGGGGGGCCGGGCCATGATGGGCTCGAAGGTCCGCAGGCGACGCAGGTCCTCGGCGAGGGCGTGGGCGCTGCCGTAGCGGCGCGCGGGGTCCCGGTCCATGGCCACCGAGACCACGGCGGCGACGCTGCTGCCCAGGCCCCGATGGACGCGATCCACGGGGGGCGGGGTGTCCCGCAGGATCGAGGCCTGGATCTCGTGGGGGCTGGCGCCCTGGAAGGGGCGGGCGCCGGTGAGGACCTCGTACAGGGAGACGCCGAGGCCGTACACGTCGGTGCGGGCGTCCACGGGCCCGCGGCCCTCCTCGATCTGCTCGGGGGCCATGTACTCGGGCGTGCCGAGCCCCTCGCCGGCGCGGGTCAGGGCCTCGTCGTCGGAGCCCGTCGCGAGGCCGAAGTCGAGCACGACGGGCTCCCCATCCGGGCGGACCATCAGGTTGCCCGGCTTCACGTCGCGGTGGACCACGCCCATGCGGTGGGCGGCCTCGAGGGCGTGGGCGGCGCCCTCGAAGAAGCGCAGGACCTTGTGAAGTCCCGAGAGGTCGGAGGGGGCGACGGGGAGGACCGTCGCGGCGTCGGCGCGCGCGGAGCGAACCTGGGCGGCCAGGTCCGTCCCCGGCACGAAGCGCATGGCGATGAAGGGCTCGTCGCCGTCGAAGTCCGCGTCGAGGACCTCCGCGATGGCGTGGTGGTCGATGCGCGCGAGGATCTCCGCCTCCCGCTGGAAGCGGCGCCGGCGCGTCTCGGTGATGAGCCGGCCCTGCAGGAGCTTCAGGGCGACGCGGCGGCCGAGCCGGTCGTCCACCGCCTCGTAGACCATGCCCTGGCCCCCCTGACCCAGGGCGCCCACGATCCGGTAGCGGCCGATCCGCTCGCCGTCGACCTCCTCAGCCGCGCGCTCGGCCTCCTCGTCCGTGGCGGCCCTCCGGCGCAGGTACTCCGCCGCCACCTGGGTCTCCGCCTCCGGGTAGCGCTTGAGGTAGAAGCCGAGCGGGCGGTGCGTGCCCGAGATCACGTCGTCCTCGAAGTCCTGGATGAAGTCCAGAACCGCGGGGTCGATGGATTCGTCTCGTTCGTCCAAGGGCTGCAGGCTCGATTCCCAGCGTAGCAGTGCCTCCCGATTCTCGAAGCACCCCGGCGGATGGGACCTCATGGGTCTTCCCCGTAGTCGAGGCGCGCCGGGGTACCATGGAGGTAGCTTGTCCGATCCTGATGCAGAGCCGCCCGAGGGCGAGACACAGACGTGGCTGCGCCGCGCCCAGGAGGGTGGCGTCACGGAGTTCGGCGTCCTGTACGAACACGTGGCGCCGTCGATCTACGCCTGGGCCACCCTGCGGCTCGCGCGGGATCGCCGCTCGGAGATCGACGCCCAGGACGTGGTGCAGGAGGTCTGGCTCCGGGCCTGGGACTCCATCGAGCGCATCGATGCCGAGACCACGCCGTTCCGCAAGTGGGTCTTCCGGGTCGCGAAGATCGTCCTGCTGGAGCTCCTGCGAGACGGGCGTCGGCGCCGGCAAGTGAACCTGGGGAGCGAGACCAAGCGTGCGGTCTTCGAGCAGGTGATGGACCCGGCCACGGCTATCAGCGCGCGTATCGAGCGAGACGACACCCTCGCGCGCTTCCTGGAGTCCGTGTCCTCGCTCCCGGAGACGGACCGCAAGCTCGTGAGCTACTGCGGGCTCGAGGGGCTCAGCTACCAGGTCGCGGCCCAGCGCCTCGACTCCACCGAGGGCGCGGTGGCCCGCCGCTGGCAGCGGCTCCGCAAGCGCCTCGCCGAGGGCGGGATCCCCCGCGACCTCTTCGACCCCTCGCTCCGCGACTGAGTCGCGGCGCTCCAACCGGCCTCGCCCGGCCGACCCTGGACCTCCCCATGATCCTCCGCCTCCTCGCCGCTGCGGTCCTGCTCCCCGTCCTCGTCCCCTCGGCCCCCGCCGCGTCCTACCTGGCCGCCTCGGACCCGGCCCCGGGCGGCGCCGCTCGCGAGCCGGTCCGGGTCTTCATCTTCGCTGGCCAGTCCAACATGGTCGGCTCGGACTCCAAGGTGAGGGACATCGAGCGGTTCCCGCCCTTCGCTGGCCTTGGCGAATCCCAGGACAAGGTCCGCTTCCAGTACTGCATCGGCCGCGAGCAGAAGATGCGCTCCGACGGATGGGTCGACCTGCAGCCGGTGAACGGCGTGGTCGGGCCCGAGCTGAGCTTCGCCCGTGAGGTGACCGGCGCCATCGACGCGCCCATCGCCATCATCAAGTGCGCCGCGGGCGGGACGCACCTGGGCGGGGACTGGAACCCCGACGAACCCAGCGGCTTCGAGATGTACCCGCTGACCATGGAGCTCGTCCGCTCGGCCCTCGATGACCTGGATCGCCAGAAGGTGCCCTACCGCCTCGAGGGGGTGATGTGGCACCAGGGTGAGAACGACATGTTCAACGAGGACTACCAGAGGAACTACGGCGAGAACCTCGCCAACTTCGTGGCCCGCTGGCGCAAGGACCTCGACGCACCCGCGCTGCGCTTCTACATCGGCGAGCTGTGCACCAAGACGATCTGGGGCATGGACCTGCGGCCCCGCATGCACGCCATCAGCGTCGGGCAGCGCGCCGTGACGGAGGCCGATCCGCTCTGCGAGTACGTTCCGACCTCCCACGTGGGCGTGGAGATCGGCGGTGGAGTCGGTCTGCACTATCACTACGGCACCCTCGGGCAGCTGGAGCACGGAGTGAACTACGCCCGCGCCTACCTGCGGAACGTCGACGCCCTCGAGGACGAGGACC
>CAZEFP010000498.1:0-3261 GCA_964511565.1 uncultured Planctomycetaceae bacterium | reverse complement strand
CGACACCATCTCTCCGCAGTTCTTCGCGGACCTCGTGTCCTGGGGAGCCATCGGCGCCCGCACCGCGGAGAGTCAGGTGCATCGGGAGCTGGCCTCGGGGCTCTCCATGCCCGTGGGTTTCAAGAACAGCACCTCGGGCGACCTCGGGCCGGCGATCCACGCGGTGGGAGCGGCCCAGCACCCGCACCGCTTCCTCTCGGTCACCAAGCAGGGCATCTCGGCCATCGTCGCGACCCGGGGGAACCCTTCGTGTCACCTGATCTTGAGGGGCGCCCACGACGGGCCCAACCATGACGAGGCTTCCGTGAGCCGCGCGGCGGACCGGCTGGGCGAGCTTGGCCTCCGGACGAGGCTGATGGTGGACTGCAGCCACGGCAACAGCCGCAAGGACCACGCCCGGCAGCCCGGGGTGGCCGCGGAGGTCGCGCGCCAGCTCCGCGCGGGCTCCGACGTCATCGCCGGCGTCATGGTCGAGAGCAACCTCGTGGAGGGCCGCCAGGCCCCCGAGGCGTCGCCGCGGGTGCACGGGGTGAGCATCACCGACGCCTGCCTCGGCTGGGACGACACCGTCCCTGTGCTGGAGGAGCTCGCCGAGGCGGTGCGGGCTCGCCGCGCGGCACGGGTCAGCTGAGGGCTGGCTCGGCGAGGGACGCCAGACGAGAGAGGAACCCCTCGGTGTCGCTGTCCCGGAGCCAGCGCTCGCGGCCCGCCTGGTCGCCCACGAGTCCGCCGGCCTCCCAGTACTGGAGGAGCTGCTTGACGCGCCCCACCGCCGCGCGCCTGGGCGCGCCGAGGGACTCGAGGACCTCGGCGTACTCGTGCAGGAAGGCCGCGGCTTCGGCGGTGGAGACCTCTCGCCCGGAGAAGATCCACGGGTCGCGTAACGCGCCGCGCCCGACCATCACGAAGGCGCAGCCGGTCTCGCGCCGCATGCGCTCGAGGTCGGCGTGCAGCCAGGCGCTGCCGTTGCCGGCGACGGGGATCGACACGGCCTCCACCGCGCGGGTGATGCGGGACCAGAAGACCTCCTCCTGGTAGCCCTCCCTGCGCGTGCGGCAGTGGATGGTCAGCATCGCCGCGCCGCCGGCCTCCGCCGCCCGCGCCAGGACCTCCACGTCCCGGTCGTGATCGAAGCCCGCGCGGATCTTGGCGGTGACCGGGGTGCGGCCGTCGACCCCCTTCACTGCCGCCCGGACGGCGGCCTCCACGCCGCTGGGCTCCTTGAGGGCCGCGGCGCCGGCGCAGCCCTTGAGCGCCCCGCGGGCGGGGCAGCCGAAGTTCAGGTCGAGCACGGGGACCCCGAGCTGCGCGGCGTGAGCCGCCGAGCCCGTGACGCACTCCAGATCGCTCCCCATGAGCTGGATGCCCACGGGGATCTGGAACCTGCGGGTGCCCAGGTGCTTGTGCATCTCGCGCTTGGCGACGGGACGGTCGATGACGCGCACGAACTCGGTGAAGGCGCCGCCCAGGTCCGTGGGGGCGTGGCGGGCCAGGACGATGTCCCGGAACGACGGAGCGGTCACGCCCTCCATGGGCGCCAGCAGCCACGGAGAGGTGAAGGGCAGGCCCTCCACCACGGGGGCTGCGGGCGCAGGGGCGCCCTCGGTCACGACGGTGTTCACGGCGGCAGTTTAGTGGCTCTGGCAGGGTCCAGGGGAGAGTGGGCGGGTCCGTGGGCGCCCGTCTCTTAGACTCCTCTCCATGTGGCTCAACGAGAACCTGCAGCCGGGAGACTGGCAGGGCACCTTCCCTGAGATCGACGTGACGGCAGCGGCCGAGCGCATCCGCGAGGTGCTGACGCCGACGCCCCTCGTGCGCCTGCCCGGGTCCATCCCTGGGGCCTTGGACCTGCGCGGCAAGCTCGAGAACCGACAGGAGACCGGCTCGTTCAAGGCCCGCGGGGCGCTGAACAACATGCTGCGGCTCACGGACGAGGAGCGCGCGCGGGGCGTCGTGGCGTCCAGCTCGGGCAACCACGGCCGGGCCCTGGCCTGGGCCGCTCGTCGCGTCGGGGTCCCCGCCACCGTGGTCATGCCCGAGGACGCCTACCCGAACAAGATCGAGGCCTGCCGCGAGGAAGAGGCCGAGGTCGTGCTGGCGTCGGACCGCTGGCAGGCGGACGTGGTGGCGGAGCAACTCGCCGGTGAGGGCCGCCTCTGGGTGCACCCTTATGACCGAGCGGGCACCGTCGAGGGGGCGGGGACCGTCGGGCTCGAGCTCGCCAGGGACTGGCCGGACGTCGAGGTCGTGATCATGTGCATCGGCGGGGGCGGGCTGAGCGCGGGGTCGGCGCTGGCCCTGCGGCGGGTGCTGGGGGAGGGGGGGGTTCTGCTTGGCGCCGAGCCCACCGGCGCGGCGGCCATGGTGGCCGCCCAGCGAGAGGGGAAGAGCGTCCACCTGGACACCATCACCAGCCAGGTTCAGGGCCTCACGACCACCTACGCGGGCCACCTCAACGTGGACCTCTGCCGCGCGACCCTCGACGGGATCCTGACGGTGGACGATGACGCCATCTACGCCGCCCAGCGCCGGCTCGTGAACGACGACGCCGGGTGTGGGTGGAGGGCGGAGGTCGTCGAGCCCGCGGGCGCGGCGGCCTACGCGGCTGCGCTCTCCACCGACTTCTGCGACCTGGTGAGCGCGGCGCGGACGCGCCGCGGGCTCTCCACCGAGCCGCGGGGAGCGATGCGGGTCGCGGTCACCATCTCGGGGGGGAACCCCGCCCCGGCGCAGCTCGCGGAGCAGCGAGCGTGAGGCTGCGCCTCGGACTCCTGTTGGTGGTGCTCGCTGCGGGCTGCGGCAGCGGAGGCGACGGCGAGGTCAAGCGGCCCCCGGCGAAGGCCTGGGGCCTGCCCGGCGGCGTCGCCGCGGCCGGACTGGGTGAGGAGGTGCGGGCCTCGAGCGACTGCGTGCTGATGCTCGTGCTCGACGGCGTCTCCCGGGCCGACCTGGAGCGGGACGACCTCGAGCTCCCGAACCTCGAGTCCCTCGCGGCGGGGGCGGTCCGCTACGGGGACGCGATCGCGGTCTCCACGGGCGGGAACTCCGGGCTCGCCTCCCTGCTCACCGGCCGGTACCCGCCGGAGCACGGCGTCGGCTCCATGCGCACCCCCATGTTCGCCCGGCTCGCGGAGGAGGAGCGCGCCAAAGCGGCCAAGGTTGCGGCGGACGCTGCAGAGGCCAGACGGCGCGAATATGCTGCCAAGGTTTCCGCGGAGAAGCAGCGCGCCCGACAGTTAAAAGATGGGGCGCGTCTCCTCG
>CAZEFP010000497.1:0-3264 GCA_964511565.1 uncultured Planctomycetaceae bacterium | reverse complement strand
GCTGCCGATAGAAGGGTAGAGACGGCGTCTTCCGTCTGCGGCGCCGGGGCCTCCGTCGTTCTCCTCGTCACCCTCTCTCGGCACGTCGCCGCTCCGGCGTCGCGAGCAGGCTCGTGGAGCCCCTCCCGCGCCACGGACATGGTCGCCTCGAGTATCGCATCGACCGACGTCCCTGCCCATTTCCGCAACCGCGCCCCCACCGCCTGCCGCTTGCGGGGCTGCATCGTCGTGAACTGCCGAGCCCACCGAACGGTCTTCCGCACCACGAACTCGAGGGGTTCCCGCCATTCTTCCGGGGGCATCGAGATGTCATCCTCCCTCCCCCCGATGCACATCCTCCTCGCCCCGGGCCCGCCCTTCGCTGGGATGGCCATCACACCGTTCTCAAGGTCTAGGCAGCTGGCCCAGCCCCTGGCGCTCCGGGTAACGAGCCGATCCACCCCCCCTGAGCGGCCGGGTTGCCGGTTCTGTTCTCCGCGGCACGTCACGCCACAAAAGCCCGCCCCCCATCCCGGCTCGTTGTGCTGGGTGTCTCGACCCACGTACTGGATGTGGGCCCTGGTCAGACCCCAGCCCGGGTGCGGGGCCGCCCACACCAGCACCCAGTCCGCCTTGAAGCCGCCCTTGTCGTCAAGGAAATAGACCCACACCGGTCCGCCTATCCCCTCGGGTGCCACCTCGTTCAACTCGTCGAGGTCCGCGGCCCGCATCGACGCCAGATCCTCGGGGTCCGGTGGTCTACCTCGATCGGCTATGCGCTGCACCACCCCCATCTCGGTCCCCATCACCGTGGACGCGTCCGTGGCCAAGATCAGCGTCGGTCGCTGGGGGGCTCGGTCAGGCGCCCGGCCCCTCATCATCTCCTCGAAGGTGATCGTGGTCCGGTACGCCGCCGCCACTTCATCATTGTATCGGCTCAGCCGGGTCGAGTCGGCCATCAGCAGGACCTCCCCGTCTGACATCTCCACTGCCGCTTCACCCGAGTCATTTCCCAACGATCTCGCCGGGAGAGCGAGGGAGGCCACCTCCCATCCTTGCACCACGTGGCCCTCCCCGTGGGACAGGGCAGGTACGGCTAGCATAACCACGATGTCCTCCCGCCATGTCTGTCCCAGCTTGGAGTCGGCTGCAAGCCCGCACCGCTTCATCCCGTCGGTGGTGTGTACATCGATAACAGCCCCGGTCCCGAATGACCTGGCGACGGCAATCTCATCAATCATGACCACTGCTCCCCCGCCCCCCGACACCGCTTGCGCCCATCTGATCGCCCGTAGTCTGCACCTCGTGGCCCGCAAGAGGCAGCCCCCCCGCCATAGGCGCGTCACCTCGCCCCCGGGGCCTTCCCCAGCCGGGTTGAGGGCAGCCATCTTCCCCCCCAACCGCCGCTGCTGCCACTGCCTGGCGTCGGCCGCCGCCCAGAGGACCCCGTCCACGATTGGGAGTAGGCCCGCTCTCACTAGCGTCTCGGATGGGATGGGTCGAAGGGCATGCCCCCCCGCCACCGCCCCCTGCGGTCCCACGCGACCGGGCACGCATGCACCCAGGTTTGTCACCCAGGCTGGAGCGAGCTTCCCCCTCACCGGGCTTGGGTCACCTCCCTCGGCCATGGGCTTGATTTCCACGGGTTGGTCGTATCCAAGCGCCGCTGAGCTGACTCTCTGCAGGTCACGGCGCAGCTCCTCCTCATTGCCATGGTCTCTCGGCAGCGGGACTATCACGACCCCATCATGTTGGAGACTGATGACCGCTCGGCCCGTCGCGCACGCCCAGTCCCATTTGGCCCCCCTGGAGATTGCCTCCAGTTCTGACACCACGTCCGACTTGAGCGTGCGCGCCGGTTCGGTCACCCCCCCGGACGGGTTCGCGCTCGCCTCGTACCGGTTCCAGCGCTCCACGACCTCGTGCAAGTCACTCAGCTGCTCGGCGAGCCATTGCGTGCGGTGGGCTTGTTGTTCAAACAGGTCCCGGACGGCAAAGGTCCCGCCCCCCTCCAACGCGATCGGACCCTGTCCCAGCGACCTATCCTCCGGAATGCCGTTGCGGGTGCGCCACGCTGAGTACGTGCCATCCATTTCGGTGGCGCAGAACAGGCCTTTGACCGCCTTCCTAGACTCGGCCGGCTCCGCTCCCGGGAGAAGGGCCGTCCCCACCGCTCTGAGCACCTTCTCCCTGGTCTCCCCTTGGAGGAAATCCGCCGCCAGCTTCCTGTGGACCGCAATCACCGCGAGGGCCGCCCGCGCGTGGGCGGCTCCGTCGTCGAAGTCGATGCCAAAGCGAGCCAGCGCGGCATTTCGGATGGGTCTCGGGAGTCGGAAGGGGTCCGTCGAGGAAGTTGTCGCGTATTCCCTCCCCCCAGAGAGCCACCCCGCCGCCACCATGGCATCCGTGCGCCTTCCGTGCTCAAACTCGATGTCCACAAACCCCGTTCGCTGATCCGGCCCCGATCTCACCCTCGGGAGGAAAGCCCTCACCACGTCCCGGTGCATTTGGTTCGCAAAGAAGTGCCGGTCGCGCCGAATCACCCTGGCCCCTGCCGCAGACCTGGCATACGCCTCGAGCGCTCCTACGTCGATGGGGCACCGAACCCTCCGGGTGACCGGTCTCCCCTCTCGCCAGATCCTAGCGTGTTCCTTCCCCCTGAACTCGTCGTTGAGCAATTCGTCCCTTGCCTCCCGCAGTCTCGCCTTCGCCTTGGCCATCTGCTCAGTGGTACACGGCGGCCTCCCCGCCTGCTCCCTCTTCCGGCCCGTGTGCTCCAACCGGGCCACCGCCCGGTGGTACAGCAGCTCGACCCTTCCCTGGGACGGCGTCGCGTGGACCACCACGTCACCGAGGACGCCGAAGGCATGCCTCGCCCTCATCACTCGCGTGACCTCGTCGAGGAAAACCACCGAGTCGTAGCCAGGTATCCGAGATCGGGGAGGAGGTTCGCGGCAAGTCCGGCTCGGCTCGGCCATCCCATCGACACGCACCGTCGGCCGTCCCTCCCTCGCCTCCGCCCCCTCCTCGTCCGAGGCCCGTGCGGCCCCCTCCCGCCGCTCTCCCGCCGGCAACTGGTTCCGTCTCATGAGGCCCCGCAGCTCTTCCGCAACGATTCCTCGGTGCCCAAGCTGGTCGCCTTCGCTGCCCCATGTCAAGACCAGGGTTCCCGTCGCCGACCCGTGTTCCCGGCTGATCTGGGTCAGCGCTCCCACCACCTCGCTCCCCATCAGCTGTTCGAGATGCGACGCAGGACGGATCTCCGTTGGCAGCGCCCCCCCCCCC
>CAZEFP010000496.1:0-3275 GCA_964511565.1 uncultured Planctomycetaceae bacterium | reverse complement strand
CAGGGCTCGCCCGTCGTACTGGCAACGGGGCCCCTCACGGCCCCCCAGCAGGCGGGCACCTACGAGCTGGTCCTGTCCAACCCGCACGCCAACGCCATCTCCGCGGGCGCGGTGCCCAACCCGTTCTGGCGCGTGGAGCGGGCCGGGATTGCGGGCACCTCGAACCTGTCCCTGACCATCGAGGTCGTGGACTGCACGGCCCCGGTCACCTACTGCGCGGGCAAGGCCAACTCCCTCGGCTGCGTGGCGACCCTGGCGGCCACGGGCACCGCCTCCCTTACGGGGGCGGATGACTTCCAGCTGCAGGCCACCAATGTGGTGAACAAGCAGTTCGGCCTGTACTTCTGGGGCGTGGGCGAAGCCAGCCTGCCCTGGCAGGGCGGCACGCTGTGCGTTCAGGGGCCCCTGCGCCGGATGATCACGCACTTCAGCGGCGGAGCAGGACTGCCCGGGACCGCCTGTACGGGCGTCCTGGACCAGTTGTTCCCCCAGGCCGTCATGGCCAACTACGGCCTGCAGCCGGGGGATCAGGTGTTCCTCCAGGCTTGGTACCGCGATCCCCAGCATCCCGACGGCACCGGCGTGGCCATGACCGACGCCCTGCGCGTGACCATCTGCCCCTGACGATTCGCCTTCGCGCTCGACTCCGAACCCTCGGAATGCCGTCCAGATTCCGTCCAGACGCACCAGAAGGGACCAGCCCACCCCTTGTGGCTGGCCCTCAAGCGACCCAAGAGTTCTACTTGACCCCTCTCTGAGCCCCAAACTGCCCGAGCCGGCCCCCCCCGGTGCGCGGCGAACAGGCTCCGACCCACCTCCCCGAGCATGAAACCCCACCGCATCCTCCTCCCCGGACTAGCGCTCGCCCTGACTCCCCTTGGGCTCGCCCAGAACGACATCAGCTGGGTCTCCTTCCACCAGGACGACACCCTGCTCAACGGCGACAGCGGGACGCTCCTGAACGACCAGCAGGAGAAGGACTACGCCTGGGGCGATCTGGACAACGACGGTTGGACCGACCTGGTCATCGTGCGCAAGCAGCCCTACACCACGGGCGGCCGGTATCCCAACGTCCTCCTCATGAACGAGGGCGGCACGCTCACGGACCGCACGGCGCAGTACGCCAGCGCGACGGACGTTCCTGGCGACCAGGGATTCCTGACCCCGACCAACGACCGCGATGTGATCCTCGGCGACGTCGATCTCGACGGCTGGCTGGATGTGATCACCTGCACCACCATCACGCCCAACCAGCCCAAGAGCCTGAGCCACCCGCGGGTCTACATGAACCTCGGGCAGGACTCGAGTGGTCAGTGGCTCGGCCTGGAGTACCAAGAGTCGCGCATCCCCGACTTCGGGACCTACCCGAACTTCTGCGGGGTGGGCATTGGCGATGTCACCGGCGACGGCTACCCGGACCTGTACTTCGCCCACTACCACCAGTCCGCGGTCGTGGACCTGAACGACCGCCTGCTCATCAACGATGGGACCGGATCCTTCGGCGATGAGTCTGCGACGCGCATGACCCCCCAAATGCTCGACTCGAGCTTCGGAGTCTCTGCGGTCATCGCGGACATGAACGGGGACGGGGCCGCGGACATCGTCAAGGACACGGCCCTCGGCTCCACCGGCGCCTCGGGCCCCAAGATGTCGGTCTCCTACAACAACCCCAACAGCCCGGGGATGTTCAACGTCTTCCAGGAGCCCTACCTCGGCGCCCCCTACCACACCAACGTCGGAGACCTGAACCAGGACGGGAAGCCTGACGTGGTCATCGCTGACGACGGCAGCGACCGGTACATGCTGAACCAGGGCAACGACCCCTTTGGCCGCGTCATCTGGTCATCGGCCTACACCTACAACACCGACGACGGCTTCGGATCGAACAACCTCGTCGCCGACCTGGATGGCGACAACTGGAACGATGTGCTCATCTGCGATGTGGATGTCGACATCCCCAGCTGCAGCCGCCGCCTGCACATCTACCACAACCGTGGCGGCACGGTCGGTGGCTTCGTCACCCTGCACGAGGAGTCCGGCGGCGGCGACCGCGGGATCACCGGCATGTCCACGAGCGACATGACCGGCACCCACGATGTGGCCGTGTTCGATCTGGACAACGACGGGGACAACGACATGGTCATTGGCCGCTGCAGCGGCACGGACCTCTGGATCAACGACACCTTCACCGGAGGCGGCTCGGGCCCCATCGGCACCCCGTTCTGCTCGGCGAACGCCAACAGCACCGGCTTCCCTGGCCTCATCCAGGCGGACGGCTCCACGAGCGTGGGTGCTAACAACGTCACGCTGACCGCGAGCCTGCTGCCCCAGTCGCAGTTCGGCCTGTTCATCGTCAGCTCCACCCAGGCCAACATCCCGGTGTCTCAGGGCAACCTCTGCGTCGGCGGCCAGATCGGGCGCTTCAGCGCGCCGGGCCAGATCAAGAACTCCGGCTCGGCCGGCTCGTTCTCGCTCTCGATCCCGCTGGGGTCCAACTGGCCGGTCACTGGCGTCAGCGCCGTCCAAGCGGGCGACACCTGGCACTTCTCGACCTGGTTCCGCGACGTTGGCGCCGTGTCGAACTTCACCAACGGGGTCTCGATCACCTTCCAGTGAGCTCCCCCTGATCCCGGGCTCGCCTCGGGTTCCCCCGCGGGGGCCGCGACACCGTCGCGGCCCCCGCGGTCGCGTTCTAGGAGCCCCCGCGCCGCCCGAGGCCGGCCCGGTGCGCATGAGGTGATTCCAGCGTCGCGGCCCCGCATGATGTGCCTGCGCTCGGCCCCGTCCAGATGCCGAGGCTGCTGCCACGCAGGACCCCCTGACCAGGACGCCCCTCGTCCCCAGCCGGCGCCCAAAGCCGTTCAAGGCCCTCGGACCGCCCCCCTCTCCGCACCGGCATCTCGTCCTTGACCCAGTCCCAGCCCCAACCGGCCTCCCACGACGCCGTCCAGCGCTCCACCGGGGTGCTGGCGGCTGGACTCCTGCTGGCCGTCACGGCGGTGGCAACGGGAGCCGTCTTCGCGCGCCTCTCCGAGCTTCCGGCTCTCTCCAAGGCCGCCTGGCGCTGCGGGATCGCGGCCCTCGTGCTCGCAGGACCCGCCCTCAGATCAGGGGGCCGCCGTCAGCTCCCCCCCGCCCGCACCCTGGCCGCGGGGCTGCTCCTGGGCCTGCACTTCGGTGCCTGGATCTCGTCCCTGGACCACACCTCGGTGGCCGTGAGCGTGCTGCTGGTGCTGGCGATCACGACGACTAACACGGCCAGCGGACGAATACTA
>CAZEFP010000495.1:0-3282 GCA_964511565.1 uncultured Planctomycetaceae bacterium | reverse complement strand
TCGGAGGCTGACGAAGCCCTCACGGGTGAACTTGAGGGAGTTGCTGAGCAGGTTGACCAGGATCTGCCTCAGGCGGCTCTCGTCGCCGGAGACGACATCACCGATCCTCTCATCGATGTCGCAGGTGACCTCGACGTCACCCACCGTGCTCTGCGCAGCGGTCAGGATCAGCGCATCACGCACGCAGCCGCGGATCGAGAAGGGCAGGACCTCGTAGCGCATGGCCCCCGAGTCGATCTTCGAGAAGTCGAGCACGTCGTTGACGATGTGGAGCAGGTTGCGGGCCGAGCGCTGGACCGTGGAGATGTACTCCTCCTGGGCCGTGTCGAGCTCCGTGTCGAGGGTCAGCTCGGTCATCCCGATGATCCCGTTCATCGGGGTGCGGAACTCGTGGCTCAGGTTGGCGAGGAAGAGGCCCTTCGCCTTCGAGGCGCTCTCGGCCTCTTGCCGGGCCTCGTCGAGCTCTTCCGATTGCTCCTGGAGCTCCTGGATCGCCTGCCGCGCGAGCACGACGGTCGAGCGCGCCCGAAGGCGCATTCGTTCGGCGATCCTGCTCGTGAGCGCCACATGCAGAGCCAGCGCGAGACAGGCACCGATCTTGAGCGCCTCCAGGGAGAGGTCGGGCTGGTGTCCGAGCCAGAGGTCGCCGAGGGCCACGCCGCCCACGTGCGAGAGCAGGCAGAGAAGGACCATCTCGCCGCACCGCCGGACACCAGCGGTCACCTGGTCCGCGACCCGGAGCCAGGGAACGAAGAAGAACCAGCTCGCCGCACCGCCGGTGACCGCGACGAGGATCGAGGCCATGACGAGGTCGGAGCGGAGGAAGACGTTCGCCGGGTTCAGCCGGCTGCCAGGCCGATAGAACCCGGCCACGACGATCCAGGTCGTGAGCGCGTACAGGGCGCAGAGGGCGCTGAAGACGGCGAGCTCGGGGCTCCAGGGCGCACCGAACACGACCCGGTTGTGGGCGCTCGCGAAGGCCACGCCGGTGGCGAGGAGCCCGGCGCGCATGGTCGGAACGACGACCCGCTGGATACGAGCCTTGCGCCGCTGGTGCTCCGTGTTGGCCGCAGGATCTTCGAACGTCAGTTCGGCGAGGAGTCTCTCGTAGTTGGGGGCGGGCTCTTCCATCTTTGACCCGTGTGCGAGCGTTGGGTCTCAATGATGCGAGTGGGGGAGACCCGACCATATCAGGGGCTCGGTGATCGCAGTGACTCTGAGACGCCGCAGGGCCGGCTCGCGGTGAAGCGAGCCGGCCCTGCGGATCGAGACCGTGAGGGCCTCAGCCCTCGGCGTCCGAGAGCGCGCCGGTCTCGGTCACCGTGACGGACTCCCAGTCCAGCTTGGGGCAGTCTCCGTACAGGTCGTCGAGCCCGTAGTACTCGCGCGCCTCGTCCTGCTGGATGTGGACCACCACGTCCGAGTAGTCGATCAGGACCCACCACCCGAGGTCGGCGCCCTCGGCCCGGGAGTGGACCTCACCAAGGCGCTTCAGCCGGTGGTGCACGTCCTCGTACATGGCGCGAACGTGGGGCCGGCTGGTGCCGGTCACGACCACGAAGTAGTCCGCGACCTTGATGGCGTCGCCCACGTCGTAGACCACGAGGTCCACGCCCTTCTTCTCTTCCACGATCCTGGCGACCGTGGCGGCGAGTGTCTTGGTGTCGATGGCAGATCTCCGGGGCCCCGCGCAGAGCGCGGGGCCACCATCACTGGATCAGATGAACCAGGGGAGGAAGACGAGGCCGACGACGGTCATCAGCTTCACGAGGATGTTCAGCGACGGGCCGGAGGTGTCCTTGAAGGGGTCACCGACCGTGTCACCGACGACCGCGGCCTTGTGGGGCTCCGAGCCCTTACCGCCGTGGGCGCCGCCCTCGATGTACTTCTTGGCGTTGTCCCAGGCGCCGCCTGCGTTGGCCATGAAGATCGCCATCATGATGCCCGCCACGAGCGCGCCGGCCAGCAGGCCGCCGAGGGCGGCGATGCTCCAGAGCCCGCAGAGGATGGGGGCGGCGACGGCGATGAGGCCGGGGACGACCATCTGCTTCAGGGAACCCTCGGTCGAGATCGCGACGCAGCGGGCGGCGTCCGGCTTGCCGGTACCCTCCATGATCCCGGGGATCTCCCGGAACTGACGGCGGACCTCCTCGACCATCGCCTGGGCCGCGTTGCCGACGGCCTCCATGGTGAGGGCGGAGAAGAGGAACGGGAGGATGCCGCCGAGCAGGAGTCCGATGAGGACCTCGGTGTTGGTCAGCGAGAAGTTGAGGGCGTCAGCACCAGAGGCCTCCAGGAGGCTGTCCGCGCGGAGCTGGAAGGCGCTGAAGAGCGCCAGGGCAGTCAGCGCGGCGGAGCCGATGGCGAAGCCCTTGCCGATGGCCGCGGTGGTGTTGCCGACCGCGTCGAGGGCGTCGGTGCGCTCCCGGACCTCCGGGGGAAGCTCCGCCATCTCCGCGAGGCCGCCCGCGTTGTCCGCGACCGGGCCGTAGGCGTCCACACCGAGGGAGATGCCGAGGGTCGAGAGCATGCCGACCGCGGCGAGCGCGACGCAGTACACGCCGTAGCCGATGCCTTCGCCGCTGTTGCCGGCCCAGTCAGCGATGAAGATCGCCAGGCAGATGAGCAGCACCGAGAGGGCCACGGAGCGCATCCCGACCGCCAGGCCGGAGATGATGTTCGTCGCGGCGCCGGTCTCGGACTTGCTGGCGATGGTGTGGACGGGGCTCGTCTCGGTCGAGGTGTAGTACTCGGTGACCTTGCCGATGAGGACGCCGACGCCGACGCCCGCGACCACGGCGACCAGGAGCTTGTAGCCCTCGACGCCCTCGGGGAACTCGAACACCTTGTAGATCAGCGCCGCGGTGCCGCCGATGGTGGCGATCGACGCGATGATCAGGCCGCGGAACAGCGCGCTGTGGATCCCGTGCTCGTCCTTCGCCTTGACGAAGAACGTGCCGGCGATGGAGGCGAGGATGCCGATGGCGGCGACAGCGAGAGGCAGCAGCGCCAGGCTCGCCATGTTCGGGTCGTCCTTGAAGGTGATGGCCGCGAGGGTCATGGCCGCGATGATCGAGCCCACGTAGGACTCGAACAGGTCGGCGCCCATGCCGGCCACGTCGCCGACGTTGTCGCCCACGTTGTCCGCGATGGTGCCCGGGTTTCGGGGGTCATCCTCGGGGATGCCCGCCTCGACCTTGCCGACGAGGTCGGCGCCGACGTCGGCCGCCTTGGTGTAGATGCCGCCGCCGATGCGGGCGAACAGCGCGATGGAGGAGCCGC
>CAZEFP010000494.1:0-3286 GCA_964511565.1 uncultured Planctomycetaceae bacterium | reverse complement strand
GATGCTGGCCGAGGAGGCCGAGGTCCTGCGGGACTTCGAGGCAGTCGAACTCGACTTCGGTGGCCAGGCCCTGATCCAGGGCCGCGACGCCGTGGTCGTCCTGAACGGGCGCAGCTGGACCGCCGGGGACGTGGTGCCCCCGGGGCTCGAGGTGCTCGAGATTCGCTCGCGGGAGGTGGATTTCGCCTTCCGTGGATTCGTCCTGACCCGCCGCTTCTGAGCGGATCGTGAAGAGAGGCCGAGGGGGGACCCTCGGGATGGAGTCGTCTTGAAACTGAACATTATCGCGCTCGCCGGGCTCGTCCTCGGCGCTTCTTCCCTCGCGAGTGCCCAGGCCCCGAGCCTGGACGCGCGCGTCAGCCTGGACATCGACGAGCAGCCGCTCTCCGAGGTCGTCAAGTACCTGCGTGACCGCTCCGGCGCCAACGTCGTCATCCTCGACGGCAGCGGCGACAAGCTGGTCAAGGACCTGGACATCCAGGACGTGGACTGGCGCGACGCCCTCGACTACGCCTGCCAGATGGCCGCGTGCGTGGTCACCGAGGACCGCAGCGGCGTGCTGACCATCACCGACCCGCCCCGCGTCGACTTCGACTTCGAGGAGGACCGGGAGATCGCTGAGATCTGTCACACCATCGGCAAGGTGGCCGGGGTCAACATCCTGGTCAGCCCCGAGGTGACGGGGACCCTGCGCGTGCGCCTCAAGGACGTTCCGTGGAGGAGCGCCCTGGAGGAGGTCGCCAAGACGCGCGGCTATGTGGTGGTCGAGGAGCAGCGCGGGATCCTGCGCGTCGTGGACCCCCTGAGCCTGGAGAAGCAGAAGCAGACGCGCTCGTACCAGCTGCGCTACCTGCGCCCGAAGGGCCCGCGCAAGGCCACCATCGAGACGGACGTGACTCGGGACCTGGCCGAGGGGCAGGAGCTCTCGGAGTTCTCCGCCCTCGCGGCGCTGGAGAAGGCCCTCTCCTCGGAGGGGGACCTCGACTACATCGAGGACTCCAACGTCATCATCGTCCGCGACACGATCCAGGTGCACGAGGCCATCACCCAGATCCTCGACCGCATCGACATCGAGCCGACCCAGGTCTTCGTGGACGTGAAGTTCGTGTCCACCGCCAACATCGACCTGCTCGACCTCGGCGTGGACTACGGCGACGGCGGCCCGCAGGTGAACATCTCCGGCGGCCAGATCCCGATCCAGCTGCCCTTCAGCAGCAGCCCCGACGGCTGGCAGAGCGGGATCCTCGCGGACCCCGGCGCCCTGGGCCCCTTCGATCCCGCCGCGCCTCCCTTTGGCACCGCGGCGATCCCGAACACGGTGTTCGGGGCCCTCTCATTCACCCAGGTCTCCGCGACCCTCAAGGCCCTCCAGCGCGACACGCGCAGCGAGGTCGTCCAGGCCCCCAAGATCATCACGCTCGATGGGAACGAGGCGACCATCTTCGTGGGGGAGACGGTGCGCTACGCGGAGGCTCGCGCGGAGCAGGGGCAGGCCGGCGGCCTCTCCCTCTCGGTCCAGGAGGCCAGCGGGTCCCCCGTGGAGGTCGGCTTCCAGCTCCTCGTGCGGCCCAACGTGATCCCTGGCACCCGCAAGATCATGATGGAGGTCATCCCCAAGGAGACCTCCCTCTCCGGCTCCTCGCCGGGCACGGCGCTCGCCCCGGCGGGCTTCGATGTGTTCACGCTGGGCGCTGATGGCGTCGGCGGCTCCATCGCGCTGCCTCGGACGCGCTCCTCGACGCTGATCACCAACATGATGCTCGAGAGCGGCCAGACCGCGGTCATCGGCGGCCTCACCAACGAGGTGGACACGGAGGTCGAGAGCCGCGTGCCGCTGCTGGGCTCGATCCCGATCGTGGGGGAGCGCTTCCGCCATCGGAACAGCACCCGCGACCGCAGGAGCCTGGTCATCTTCGTGACGCCCCAGCTGGTCAACAACGCCGAGGACACCGAGTCCCTGCTGCAGCAGGAGCTCCAGCGCCGGCGCACGGGCCTCAAGGACGAGATCGAGGCCTTGGTGAACCCGGCCTTCGCGGCCCCCGGGGCTCCCGGGGCTCCCTGAGCCCCCCTGGAGGCAGGCTCCGGGAGCTCCACCCGGAACGCCAGGCACCCGGCCGGCCCCCTCCAAGGGCCGGCCGGAGCCGTTTCCCCGAGGTCCAGGGACGGGAATTCCTACGGCTCAGGGCTTCAACTCCCGACAAACCCTTGGCACGATGCTCTCGCGCGCAGGCCCCGGGTTCTTTCCCGGCCGAGCCCCTCGCAGCGCTCCACTGACAACTCGACGGCGTCCTCGGACGCTTCCCCATTCCCGGCCGCGCCGGGTCCCCCTCCTCAAGCATCGCAGGCTCCCTGCGCCGTGGATGGGCGGGACCCGTGGCGACGCACGCTGCTTCGCAGCGCCCGCCCCTCCTGCGCTGGCCCACCCCTTTCACCATGAACGATCAAGGTCTCCCGGAACCCCAATCCGGCGCGTCGGACACCTCCGACACCCAACCCACCTCCACCACCGACTTCGGCGCAGGGCTCGGCTCCTCGCCCGCCGGTGGCGGTGCCTCTTCCGCACCCGCCTCCAAGGAGGCCAAGGCCCGCAAGGACGCCTCGGCCCCTGAGGACGGCGAGAAGCCCAAGCCTCGGCGACGGCGCAGCGGGGGGGCGAGCCGCGCATCAAGTGGCCCAAAAGCCCCTGAGGAAGGCTCCGCCCCTGGCGATGAGCGCTCCGAAGGCGACGCCGACGAGAAGCCGGCGCGCACCCGTCGCCGGACCCGCTCCCGCAAGCCCGCGGAGGCTGGCGATGCCAGCGGCGCTGACTCCGACTCGGGGGAAGGCCCCCAGGGCGAGAGCGATGACGAAGACCGGCCCCGCCGCCGGCGGACGCGTCGCAAGGCCAGCGCAGCGGACCCCGAGTCCGACTCGGACGACGCTGACGGCGAAGCCAGCCGGCGTGATGACGAGGATGAGGGGGGGGACGGCGACGGCGACGACGAAGGCGCTCCCCGCAAGCGCCGCCGTCGTCGCGGAGGCCGCGGACGCCGCCGCCGTCGCTCCGAGGGCGAGGAGGATTCCGCGGGCGAACGCGCCAATGGCGAGGAGTCGGAGTCCGAAGGCCCCCGCGGGGAGCGCTCGGAGGAGGCCTCCGAGGGCGAGGACGCAGAGGGCTCCACCGGCGAGGAGGGGGAGGCCGGCGGCAAGCGCCGGCGCCGCCGTCGAGGCGGACGCGGGCGCTCCAAGCGCAAGACCTCGGGGGACGCCGAGGGTGACGAGGCCGCCGAGACCGCTGAGGATGCCG
>CAZEFP010000493.1:0-3291 GCA_964511565.1 uncultured Planctomycetaceae bacterium | reverse complement strand
AGCAGCACGTCCGACCACCCGTCCCCGTCCACGTCGCCCGTCTGCAGGTAGGGGAAGCACACCAGCGTGCCGCCGAGGATCACCGAGGGGGCCCCGACCTGACCCGCGCCGAGGTTGTCGACGCGCCGCACCTCGTCCCCTCCCAGGATGCACGGGCTGTACGCCGTGAGGAGGTCGGGGTCCAGGTCCCCGTCGAGGTCCGTGCTCGTGATCCGGTCGCGGGCGATGCCCGGCGTGAGCAGGGCGGCGGCGGCGAGCCCGCCGGCCCCGTTCCGGAGCCAGCTCAGCGCCGAGACGTCGCCCACCACGAGGTCCGAGTCCCCGCCGACATCCAGGGCGGTGAGGCGCGGCGGGCAGGGGCGCGTCGTCAGGGGGCGGTCGACGCCGAAGCCCCCCGGGCCGAGGTTGCGGCGCCAGGAGACCTCCTCACCGGTCGCGATGGCGACGTCCAGGAGCCCGTCGCCGTCGAGGTCCGCGACGGCCGCGTAGGGCGCGTCGGCGAGGTCCGTGGCGATCACCTCCACGCGCCCGAACCACTCCTCCTGGCACGCGTCCAGCACCCCGTCCCGGTTGCGGTCCAGCGCCTGGTCGGCGGCGATCTGGGCCGCGTCCAGCTGCCCGTCGCCGTCGCAGTCGTCGAGCTGCGCCGGCGCCGCGAGGGCGATGGCGGAGGCGAGGGCGACGAGTGAGGAGGTCATGGGGTCGTGGTCGGGGCGAGGAGCGTCGGCGTGGTGGTGTCCCCTTCGGACCCCCCCCGGCGCGGCGGCTTCGCCTCTCCAGCCTAGACCCCTCGTGGGGCCAGACGGACAGGATGCGCCGATCCGTTGCCGGGGTGCTGTCTCATCGTTGAACGCCCATCAAGGTGGCGGGGGAGGGGATGAGCGATCCAAGCTGCCACTTGGCGGAGCAGCGGATCGTTGGGGGTGAACGGAGACAGAAGGGCCGGCCTTAGCCCGCCCCTTCTATTCTCCCCCTTCCCTCTGGTCCATGCTCCCCCAAGCCGCAGCGTGATTCGCGGGCCTCTCGCGGGATCAGAACTGAGTGAACGTCACGCCGATCGCATCTGAGAACCCCGTGCTCGGCGTCGCGGCGGGATCGAAGAACCAGTACTGGAAGTACCAGGTGTCCCCCGGGAGGATCGGCAACAGCCCTCCCGTTCCGTCTGGAACGAGCGGCCGGTTGACCAACGCGCGAGCCCGACCGTCGGCCGTGATGACCTGCCTGCCGCCGAGGTTTCGGTAGACCGGAGCCCCGCCGAGGCAGAGGTTTCCCGTGTAGAGCGGATTCGTCACGACCTGGTTTCCACGCGAAGCCATGAAGGTCCCAAGTCCGCCACTTGGCAGCCCCTCGGCGTAGAGGTTGATCAAGAACAGCGCCGTGGTGGGGCGCCCGAAGATCCCGATGCGCGCTGACTGGCCCGAAGAGTTGGCCGTCGCGGGACTGCAGTATCGCACCCCAATCTCCTCGCACGAGTCGAGCAAGCTGTTCCGATTCACGTCGAAGGCGTTGCCGAGGATCAGATCGCAGGAGTCCCCGACGCCGTTCTGGTCGCAGTCGCCTTCGACGAGGACCCGCGCGGCGAGGCGGCCTGAGGGTGGAGTGCCTGACGGGGCACGGCTCGCAAGGAAGACATGCTGACCGCCCACCTCGATGTTCCAACCCAGGTCGTCGTTGTCGAAGGGCGCCCCGGCGCTCGGTCCCTGGACGAGCACGGAATCGAATTCGTAGACGTTGAAGGGGTTCAGGCGGTATGTGAAGACCGCCGGATCCGTGGATGCCGTGGTCACTCCCGCTGAGCCGGACAGGACGAAGGCGCCATTGGCGGCATCCAGCGTGACCGCTGAGCTCGGGATGCCCCCAACGCTCGGCGGCTCGAAGCTGTAGGGCTGGCCGCCGGACGGGGGCGGCGGTGAGATCAGCTGGACCAGGCCCCAGGTGGCAGAGAGGGCTCGCCAGGAATAGACGCTGACCAGATCGTCGGACTTGAGCACCAGCCGATCGTCGTCCACGCCCCAGCAGGTTGGGTTGATCGGGGGCCCGACGAATTGTGGGGCGAGGAGAGACGGCCCTGGAACCCGGGTAGACGCTCGGAGGCGGGAAGTGTTGTCGATGCCAGTATCCACCTCCAGAACCAGGAATCTCAGGCCCAGCTCCACCCCAAGAATTCCGCTCGCCTGGCTGGAGGCATTCACGGTGCCGAACAGCGCCCAGCCCTGGGGGCTGCGGCGGTAACACCGCGCAAAGTTGGCGTTCGCGACCGCCACGTCATTTCCGAAGGCGGCGACCCAGCAGCGGGCGCCGGAAGAGTTCGGGATCTCCGTCTCCCAGGTCCAAAGCCCCGTGACGCTGTCGCGCAGCAGCGACCACGCCCCGTCAACGCCCATCCCGGCGACGGCGCGATCCCCGTCGAGATCGAGGTCCGTCAGGGAGACGCCCTGGGCCGCGGTCAACGGGAGGGCCTGGACCTTCACCCAAGCCGCGCTCGCCAGATCACGCTCGAACACGAGCACCGTGTCCAGGACTGGACCAGTGGAGGCCTCCGCCACCATCAGGCGGTCTCCGTCCGCGGCCATGATCTCGCCGTACTGAGCAGATTGCGCCAACGTGGACGGAATGACCTCCGAAGGCGAACAGGGAGACTGGGCGAGGGTCAGGGCGAGGAGGGCAAGCATGGGAACTGCTGGGTTGAAGCGCGGCGAGCGTGATGAAGGTATCACGCATGTTCAGGTGCCCCCCTCCACACGGCGCACGTTGCGCTCGCTTGTCCCTGCAAGGGTCTCTACTTGAGTCTGAGCGGCCCCCAAACTCCGGCGGAGCCGGGCTCGCGCCCCGCGCACCGAGCAGCCCCACCAGGGGCCTGCGTCAACGGTCGATGATCCGATCGAGGTCCATGTCACCCCCCGACGAGCGGGTCGATGAGGGTGGCGACGCGGTGGAGAGGACGCCGAAGTAGGTCGAGCCTCTGGCGCCGTCCTGCCACCGCCCCGGGCCGCCAGAGGACCAGGGCGCGGCCAAGGAGCCCCAGCGCGCGGCCCTGGCGGCCTCGGTGGGTAAGCGATCCAAGCTGCCACTTGGCGGAGCAGCGGATCTGCTGCGGAGGCATGGGCGGCGGCGACGGCATGGCCGTGTTCCGGGCCGGCCTCGTGAACGTGTCCGCCCTGCGCGACGTCGCGCTCGGGACCCCCCACACGGCGGGCCTCGAGAAGGAGTTCCCGGACGCCCTCCGCTACAAGGACTTCCGCGCGATGTTCGACGAGAACGGGAACCCGGTCGAGGAGGCCGGACCGGCTC
>CAZEFP010000492.1:0-3296 GCA_964511565.1 uncultured Planctomycetaceae bacterium | reverse complement strand
CTCCCCGGGCCAGGCCTGATGCGCGCTCCCCTGCCCTCGGCTCTGGCTCGGCTCGCCGTGGCGGTGGTCCGGTTCGTGCCGCGCGAGCTCGACGCCTTCGCTGCGAAGGCCGGGCCTCGGGCGCTGGCGCCCGCCGAGAAGGAGGCCCTCCTCCAGTGCCACCTCTTCTGCGGCTTCCCGCGGACCATCGCCGCCCTGGACCACCTGCGAAGCGCCGGGATCCGCGCGGATCCAGAGGGAGCGTCCGGCCCCACCGGGTCCGCACGGGCGGGCGAGGAGCTCTTCGACCGCATCTACGGCGACGGAGCGGACGGCGTCCGCCAGCACCTGCGGTCCCTGGACCCCGACCTCGCCGACCTCGTCGCCGGACACGCCTATGGCACGGTCCTCTCCAGGGAGGGTCTCGACGCCCGGGACCGCGAGCTCCTCGCCGTCGTCATGCTCGCGGCGACCGGCCACGATCGCCAGCTCGCCAGCCACGCGCGCGGGGCCATCCGGTGCGGCGCCGATCCCGACGAGGTCTCCGCGGCCCTGGACGCCGTGGAGGATCTGGTCCCTGGCACCCGCATGGAGCGGGCCCGGGACGTCGTCGCCCGCTTCACCCGCGGCGACTGACGATCGAGGGGGACCGCCTAGCGCATGGCTCGGCGGGTCCCGCGAAGCTCCGCGTCGAGGAGCGTCATGGGCTTTGAGGACCGAAGGCGCACGACGTCCTCTGCCATGGCGGGCTCCTCGAGGAAGCGGGGGAAGTCCAGGACCTCGCCGTTCACCATGGCCCGCTCCAGGGACGAGGGTCCGAACTCCAGCTCGATGGTCGCCACCTCGCCATCGACGAAGCCCCTGAACGGTCGCTCGCGGAAGGTCCCCGGCAGCTCGGTCGCCCCGTCCTGGACGGACCGCAGCAGAGCCCCGAGGTCTCCAGATCCGAACCAGGCCCGCGGCCTGAAGGGGTCGCCGGCGAGCAGCAGGTGGTAGCCCCGCACCGAGACCGCCACGAGGTGTCCCTCCGGACGGTGGTCCCCGGGCCGCAGCCGCAGGCGCACCACCACCGGCTTCTCCAGGTTGAGGGGGTCGGCGAGCGTGAGGCGTGGCCCCCACGACCTCCCCGTGAACTCGGATCGCTCCTCCAGCTCGGACAGCAGCGCGAGCCCCTCCGGCCGCAGCACCCAGCGTCCGGGGCGCCAGGCCCCGAGCCGCTGCGGGCCGTCGGGCAGTGGGCGCTCGACCCGGAGCCCCCGGGGCTCGCCGCCGTCCTCGACCAGGTCCCAGACGAGCCGGACCTGCCGCCCGACCGAGGCCTGGTTGGGCACACCTAAGGCCTCCTCCACGGTGGGCAGCGGCGCTGGCGCTGCCGGGCCATCGCTCCGATCCAGCGGCGCCGGGGCGGGCCGCTTGGGGGTCGACCCCTCCTCCCCCACCCGGCGCACCCGCCGCTCCAGGTCCGAGGGGAGCAGCTCGTCGCTCGGGTGGTCCTGCAGCCGGATCCGTCGGCGCGCGGCCTCCGAGTCGCCCTCGGCCGCGAGGAACGCGGCCGCTGCCAGCTGGTCCACCGGGGAGAGGCGGTCCGGATCCAGCAGCCCGGCCAGGCGGAGCACGTCGGCCCCCTCGAGCACGCGCTCGGCGCCGGATCCCGTGCGCTGGGCGGGGCTCAGGAGGACCTGGATGCGCTGATCCCGGCCGACCATCAGCTCGAATCCGAGTCGCCTCGCGCTGGAGGGGCGCGCGCCGATCCGGCCCCGGAGCGGGATCCGCTCGAAGTGGAACTCCACCGTCTTGCCTGACATGGACTCGATGGCCTCGGCGGCGCGATCGAGCACCATGTCGAGCAGCTCCGTCTCGCGGATCCTGGCGCGGATCGCGGCGTGGGTCGAGCGCCTCCAGGGCTCCGCGAGCGCCTCGCCCAGCGCGGCGCGCACCGCCGCGTAGTCACGCCTTCGCCGGAGCGGCCCGAGCTCTGCCTCCAGCTCCATGAGGGCCCTCTCGGCGAGCTCCTCACGGCGCACCGCCTCCGCCACCGACAGCTCGGCCCTCACCTCGTTCACCTGGCTGACGTAGGGCGCGCGGAACTCCGCCGTGAGCTGACCCTCGTCGAGGCCCAGGGTCGCGGACTTCGCGTCGAGGGCGTCGTTGAAGCTGTCCACCACCGACCGGCGCCCCTTGACCCGACCGGCCTGGATCGCGTCGAGCGCCGCCTGACGCTCCGCGTCGATGAAGTCCGAGACCTCGTCCACGGCCTCGGCCATGCGATAGCGGACGTTCGAGCGGTCACTCCGGGCCAGCGCGTCGACCTCCGCCGCCACCTCCAGGCGCTCGGAGGCGTCGAGCCCTCGCAGGTCGAGCTGCAGCCCCTCGAGCTCCAGCCAACCCTCGGAATCGGCACGATCGAGGAAGGCGTCAGCGTCCCTCCAGCGGCGCTCCTTCAGCAGGCCGGCGATGTGGCTGCGCACCAGCTCGGGATACGCCAGGCGCAGCCCCGCGGCGGCCGCGTCCAGCGCCCGGCGGCGCTCCGCGCTCACCTGCTCCGACCAGGTGCGCCGCCAGTGCTCCGCTTCGAGCCGCGCGGCGCCGGCGGGTAGCTGATCCAACGCCACGAAGCCCGTGGCCCGTCGAAGCCGCTGATCGAGACCGTCGCCGCACATGCCCTCCGCGCGGTCGAACTCCCGAAGGCCGAGCGCGGCCTCCACCTCGAGCTGGGTCTCGGAGAGACAGCCGGCGACCTCGTCTGCGAGGGTCCCTTTCAGCTGAACGAGGAGCTGATCGCGGAGGATGCGACCTGTCTCCGGGGATCCCGCGAGGCGCAGCGCGTCGAGGTCCGCGAGCGCTGCCGCGAGCGTGAGGCTGGCCCCGTCGAACCCATCCCGGATCGCCAGCAGCTCCGGCCAGTCCTCCAGGGTCTGGCCGGATTCGGCAGCGACCGGCGCCACCGGGACCTCCCAGGGCCTCGCGGTCATGACCCAGGTGAGCGCCACGGCGGCCACGCCGACCGCCGACAGCAGGACCCCGCCGAGCCACCTCGGCCGCCTCGAGGCGTAGGGGTCCAGCCGACTCCCGCGCAGGTCGAGCCGGCGCCGCTCCCGGAGGAGCTCGATGTCCGCCACCAGCTCCCAGGGCTCCTGATAGCGCTCCGACGGGTCCCGCGTCAGGCACTTGCGGAGGAGCAGTGAGAGGTCCCGCGAGAGCCCTGGCGTGATGCTGCGCGGGTCCTCGACGGGGTCATGGAGCACGCGGGCGAGGACCTCCGCCACCCCGTCCGTCCCCCCGCCGTCGGCCTTGAAGGGCGGGCGGCCGCAGACCGC
>CAZEFP010000491.1:0-3296 GCA_964511565.1 uncultured Planctomycetaceae bacterium | reverse complement strand
CTCGAGGAACTCGGCCTCACTGTGGGTCTAGACGACGCCTGCGAGGGCGCCGCAGCCCCCCTGGGCCAGCCCCTCGAGTGGGCCGCCGGACGCCACCTCGCGAACCGCTTCGCGATCCACCCGATGGAGGGCTGGGACGGGACCCGGGACGGCTCCCCTTCCGACCTCACCCGGCGGCGGTGGCGACGTTTCGGCCGCAGCGGCGCCGCCCTCATCTGGGGCGGGGAAGCGTACGCCGTCCAGGCGGACGGTCGGGCCAACCCCAACCAGCTGTTCCTCGACGACGAGGAGAAGGCCGTCCGCGAGCTCGGCGAGCTGCTGGGCGAGATCCGTCAGGGCCGCAAGGAGATCGGCGCAGGGGACGACCTCGGCCCCGTGGGGCTCCAGCTCACCCACTCCGGCCGCTGGTCGCGGCCGGACGGCCCCATGGCCTCGCGCCCCGCGACGCGCGACGAGCTCCTGGACGCGCGCGCGGGGGCGGACGTCGCCGTGCTCACCGACGACGAGCTGCGTCACATCCAGGACCGCTACGTGCTCGCCGCCCGGGCGGCAGCCCGGGCTGGGTTCGAGTTCGTGGACGTCAAGGCGTGCCACGGCTACCTCCTGCACGAGCTGCTCGGCGCGCGGCAGCGGCCCGGCCCGTACGGCGGCCCGGACTTCGAGGATCGCACGCGCTTCTTCGTGGAGCTCGTCGAGCGCATCCGCGCCGAGCTCCCTGACCTCGAGATCGGCTGCCGGGTCTCCCTCGCGGACGTGGTCCCCCACCAGCCGAGCACCGACCACGAGGATCGCCGCGGCGAGCCCGCCGCCCTGAGCTGGCGCCACGGCTTCGGGGTGAACCACGACGATCCGACGCGAATCGACATGGAGGAGCCCAAGCGCTTCCTCGCGCTGCTCGAATCCCTCGGCGTCCGGCTGGTGAACGTGACCCTGGGCTCCCCCTACTACAACCCCCACCTCCAGCGCCCCGCGGCCTACCCGCCCAGCGACGGCTACCAGCCCTTCGCCGACCCCTTGGTCTTCGTGGGCGCCCACCTGGACATCGTCGGCGAGGCCAAGGCCGCGCACCCCGACCTCGTGTTCGTGGGCACCGGCTACACCTACCTCATGGACTGGCTGCCGAACGTGGCCCAGGCCGAGGTGCGCGCCGGGCACGTGGACCTCGTGGGGCTCGGCCGCATGGTGCTCTCCTACCCCGAGCTGCCCAGGGACGTGCTCGAGGGGCGGCCCATGCCGCGCAAGCTCATCTGCCGCACCTTCAGCGACTGCACCACCGCGCCGCGCAACGGCATGGTCAGCGGCTGCTACCCCCTCGACCCCGATTACAAGGACCGTCCCGAGCGCGACCGCCTCGAGGAGATCAAGCGCGCGCTCAAGGAGAGCAGCAAGGCATGAACGATCAGCGTCAGACAGGGGACCCCGAGGAGCTGGCGTTCATCGAGGAGGCCCGGACCTGGCCCGCGCCGAAGCGCATCCTCGCCTACCTGCGCCGCGGCGGTCCGGGCTACCTGCAGAGCGCCATGACCCTGGGCGGCGGGACGGCGATCTCCTCCATCTACGCCGGGCGCATGTTCGGCTACGAGCTGCTCTGGGTCGCGCCCGTGGGCATGGTCATCGGCGTCCTGATGCTGGCGGTGCTCGGCGGCCTGACCATCGGCGACTCGCGCCGTCCCTTCGTCGCCATGGGCGAGGGCGCGGGCAAGGGCTTCGCGGTCATGTGGGCCGTGGGTGCGCTGGTGGCCTCGATCATCTGGCACTTCCCCCAGTACGCCCTCGCCGGCGCCGCGATCAACGACGCGAGCCAGGTGGCGGGCGCCGAGATCCCCGCCTGGGCGGGCGCGATCCCGGTCCTCGGGGTCGCCCTCCTGATGTCCCAGCTCTACGGACGCTCGCCGAGGCTGGTGCGCGCCTACGAGAACATCGTCAAGATCCTCGTCATCGGAGTCATCGCCTGCTTCGCCCTCGTGGTCGCTTCGACCGCTGGCGAGACCGACTGGGGCGCGGTCGCGGCCGGGTTCATCCCGTCCTTCCCCGAGGCCAGGGGCGGCGTCGACTCCGCGGTCCTGGTGGCCAGCGGGCTCGCCGCGGCGGTGGGCATCAACATGGTGTTCCTCTACCCCTATTCCCTGGGCGCCCGGGGCTGGGGGGAGGCCCACCGGGGCTTCGCGCGCTTCGACCTCTTCGCGGGGATGCTCATCCCCTTCACCGTCGCCACCTCGCTGGTGGTGATCGCGACCGCCAACACCATCCCGTGGATGGAGGGCGACGCGGTGCAGAAGATGAAGCCGGTGGAGGCCGCGCGGGCTCTCGGCGAGGTCCTCGGCCCGACCGCGGGGCGCCTGGTCTTCGACGTCGGCCTGGTGGGAATGGCCCTCTCCACCATCGCGCTCCACATGGTGTGCAGCGGCCTGGCCCTCGCAGAGCTCACCGGGAACGGCCCGGACAGCAGGGCTTACCGACTCGGCCTGCTGCTGCCCGTGCCCGGCGTGCTGGGCCCCGTGCTCTGGGACAACCTGCTCTGGCTCGTGGTTCCCACCAACATCATCTGCGGACTGTTCCTGCCGCTGACCTACCTGGGCCTGATCCTGTGGGCGAGGCGGACGCCCGCCGGGCCCGCCCGGCCGCGGGCCATCACGGTGTTGGCCATGGCGCTCTTCACCGCCTTCCTCACCTACAGCTTCGGCGACTACGTCTGGAGCAAGCTCGGATGAGCGCCACGGTGCAAGGTCCCGACGGGCGTGCCCTCCAGCTGGAGGACACGGTGCTCGCCCCCTTCGAGGCGCGGGTCGACGGGACCGCGCCCCTCCCCCGTCGCTGCTTCGCCGCGGCCCACGTGACCATGCTCCCGGGGTACGCCGAGGTCGCCCACTCGGTGGAGCGGCCGGGTACGGCCCATGAGATCGCGGCCCACATCGACTGGGAGGCGACCATGGCGTTCCGGGAGCGCATCGACCGCTGCGGCATGGGCGTCGCCGAGGCCATGGACACGGCCCAGCGCTTCGAGCTGGGTTGGGACGGCGCCCGCGCCCTCATCGAGCGCACGGGGGCCCTGGGCCTCGAGAATGGCTTCGTCGGCGCCGCCTCCACCGACCAGCTCGCGACCATCCCCGACCTGGACGCGCTCGTCGGCGCCATGGTCGAGCAGGTGCGCTTCGTCCGCGGCTGCGGCGGCATCCCGATCCTCCTCCCCCAGCCCTGGCTCACCGGGAGCGGCGCGGGCGAGGAGGACTTCGTGCGCTTCTACACCGACGTGATCGACGCCTCCGAGGGGGAGCTGCTGCTGCACTTCCTCGGGG
>CAZEFP010000490.1:0-3315 GCA_964511565.1 uncultured Planctomycetaceae bacterium | reverse complement strand
GATCATGGTCTTGACGCGTCGCTTCATTGGATCAGCCCTCCTTCACGGGGTCAGGAGCCGTGGCGGAGGCCTCAGCGGGGATCTCCGCCGGGATGTCGACGTCCGTGGCGGAGTCGGTCTCGTCCTCCTCGGGAATCTCGATCAGGTCGTCGTCGGGCGGCTCGGGCACGGTGTACTCCGCGCCGTCCTCCTCGGCGGCGAGCTTGCGCTCCTCCTCGGGGGTCTCGTCGACCCGGACCATCAGGTACCGGAGCACGGACTCGTTGAGCTCGAGGTCCCGCAGGAACCCCGGGATCTTGTCGCCCGGCATGTCGTGGTAGGCGAGGTAGAACGTCGCGCGGTTCTTGCGCTTCATGGGGTAGGCGAGCCGGCGCTCGTCCCACCGACGGCAGCAGTCGAGGCCGCCGCCGTACTTCGCGACCGTATCGGTCACGATGGCTTTCGCCTTCTTCCAGTCCTGACGCACGACATCGTTGTCGAGCAGGACCATGGTCTCGTAAGTCTGAGTCAAGGGTCTTCTCCGGGGTTAGGTGACGTCGTGCGCGATCAGGAATCACGCTGGTTCCAGCGGCTGTGGAACCGCGTCATGACCTCGGCGAACGCCTCGCCGTCGAGCCAGGCCTCGATGGCCTCGGTCGCTTCCGCGATCGAGACCTCGATCTCCTGCCTCTCCGGTCCGGAGAACGCACTCAGCACATGACGCGCCGCGTCGGTGCCCGAACGACCGATCCCGACCCTTAGTCGAGAAAACCTGTCGGTCGCCAGGCGGTGGATGATGGAACGCATCCCGTTCTGCCCCCCGTGCCCCCCATGCGGGCGGAGACGGAGCCTGCCCACGTCGAGGTCCATGTCGTCATAGACCACGAGGAGGGAGTCCGGTGAGGGCTGAGCGGGCCCGTCCTTGGCGTCTTCGGCGGCCTCGGCCCCCGGATCGGGCGCCGGGGCCAGGGCGGGGAGTTCCCCGCGCCGGGTCAGCCAGCGCGCTACCGGGGCGACGATGTCGCCGGAGCGGTTCATGAACGTTCCGGGCTTGAGCAGGAACGCCTCTCCGCCATCGGCGGCGCAGCGGGCCCACTCGAAGCCGCGGGGGCCCGTCCAGCCATCGAGGCGAGACGGTCCGCGAAAGAGCGATCCGCGCTTCTCCGCCAGGTGATCGAGCACGGCGAACCCGACGTTGTGTCGGGTGCCGTCGTACTCGGCACCGGGGTTTCCAAGGCCAACAACCAGTCTTGCCATCGTGGGTTCGATCGCGGAGGACGCAGCGGTCAGCCCGGGGAGGGCGCGGGGATCCGCTCCCGGGAGATCCCGGAAGCGGCGAAAGAGCGTAGCGGCGGCCGAGGGGGTCCGGAACCCCCGCCGCGCCAGAAGGCTGCAGCGAGGGGCCGGGCTCCCAGCCCGGGGCCGCGGGGTGAGGGATCAGTCGCCGGAGGCCTCCCCTTCCCCGTCCGCGGCCTCGTCGGCCTCTTCGGGGGCGGGGGCGGGGGCGGCCTTCATCTCGCTGATGACGGCGATCTCGGTGTCCGGGTCGAGCACGAGGTCGATCCCCTCGGGCATCTGGACGTCGGACGCCTTGATGTGGGTCCCCGGCTCGAGGCCGTCCACCGACACCTTGATGGCGTCCGGGATCAGCGACGGGATGCAGGAGATGGTCACGGAGTCGAGGTCGTGGTTCAGGATCCCGGCGGGGGTCCCGGTGAAGGACAGCGGGACGCTGGACTCGGTCTTCTGGCCGCGGACGACGCGCTTGAACTCCACGTGGAGGAGGCTGTCGCCGAGGGCGTCCCACTGGAGCTCACGGACGATGGCGGACTCGGTCTTGCCGTCGAACGCCAGGTCGAAGAGGTGGGCGTGTGCCCGGCGGGCGGCGTGGAACTCGGCCTCGTCGAAGTGGAGGTCCACGTGGGGGTGGTCGCTGTCGGCCTGGAGGCTCGCGATGGCGCGCCCCATGGCGCGGAGGCGGCGGGAGGCGCGGCTGCCGAGGGTCTCTCGGATCGCGCAGTCGATCTTGGCGTCGGTCATGTGGGGTTCCTGGGTGGTTCGTCGCCCCCCGGGACCGCCGGGCGGAGCCCGAACCGGAGTGGCGCACAGGATTTGGAGGCCAAGAGAATAGTCAGCGCCCGCGCCACCGGGGGGGGCTCTCCGGCCAGAAATCTGGGGCTCCGCCCCCCCGCGCTCCTCGAACCGGCCGCCAGGGACCCGCTCAGGGGTAGAGCCCGGGCTCGGGCGGCCCCTGCGGGTGGGCGGCGCCCCTTACCCCGCCGCGGCGCCGCGGGCCAGCCCAGGGGAGCTCAGGACGGGCGCCGCCGGGGGTCCGGGCCGGGCCGCCCCGGGTCACTCGAACAGGGAGCTCACCGACTCGGAGGTGTGGATGCTGCGGATGGTCTGGGCCACCAGGGGCGCGATGCTGCACACCTTCAGCTTCTTGGGGCGCTTCTCGCCCTGGGGGATCGAGTCGGTGACGAGGATCGCGTCCACGGGCGCCGCGTCCAGTCGGTCCACGGCGGGACCGCAGAAGACGGCGTGGCTGACCGCGATGACGATCGCCTTCGCGCCCTTGGACTTGAGGATCGCGGCGGCCTGGGTGATGGAGCCGCCGGTGGAGATCATGTCGTCCACGATCACACAGTTGCGCCCCTCGACCTCGCCGATGACGTGCTCGATCATGGTCTCCGATCCGGAGATGCGCCGCTTGTCCACGATCGCGAGGTCGGCGTTCAGACGCTTGGCGTACGCCCGCGCCATCTTGGTGCCCCCCACGTCGGGGGTGACCACCACCGGATTGTCGAGCCCCATGGCCTCGACCTCGTCGAGCAGCACCGGGCGGGCGTAGAGGTGATCCACGGGAATGTCGTAGAAGCCCTGGATCTGCGCGGCGTGCATGTCGAGGGTGACCACCCGGTCCGCGCCGCAGGCCACGAGGGTGTTGGCGACCACCTTGGCGCTGATGGGCACGCGGCCCTCGTCCTTCCGATCCTTCCGCGCGTACCCGTAGTACGGCATGACCGCGGTGATCCGACCGGCGCTCGCGCGGCGGAGGGTGTCCAGGAGGAGCAGCAGCTCGACCCAGTTCTCGTTGACCGGAGGACAGGTGGGCTGGAGCACGAAGACGTCGCGCCCGCGGATGTCCTCGTCGAGCTTGATGTCGACCTCGCCGTCCGTGAAGCGCGCCACCCGGGCCGAGGCCAGGGGCTGGTCGAGGTTCTCGGAGATCGCCTTCGACAGCTCGACGTGGGCGTTCCCCGAGATGAGGGTGATGTCACCGTAGGCGCTGCTCATTGGACGAGGCCGCGGCGGGGCGGCGAGCCGAAGGTTGGC
>CAZEFP010000489.1:0-3328 GCA_964511565.1 uncultured Planctomycetaceae bacterium | reverse complement strand
CTCGCGACCACCGCTTCGTCGTCGAGGAGCTCGTCGGGAGCTGCGGGAACGAAGAGCTCCACCTCGAGGCCGGACGAGATCTGGTGGGACTGGCGTGCCCAGCCGCCGGACAGCTCGGGGAGTCGTGCTTCCAGGGTCACGGGGAGACTCTAGCGATCGTGGTGTCCCTCGGCGCGGCGGACCGAACTTCAAGGAGCGGAGGCCCCGACGCCGCGCGCCGGAGCCCCCGCTCCCGTGCCGCTCAGGGCCCCTGGCGGGGCCCAGGCCCAGATCAGACCAGGTTCACCGTCTCGGCGAGGACCTCGTCCTGGGTGGAGACCACCCGGGCGTTGGCCTGGTAGCCGCGCTGGGCCTCGATGAGGCGCACGAACTGCTCGGCCGTGTCCACGTTGGAGTTCTCCAAGGACCCAGAGATCACCGCACCGGCCTTCCGGATGTCGCCGGTGCCGTAGCGCGCCTCCCCGGAGTTGGGGGTCTCCTCGAACATGTTGTTGCCCGCGCTCCGCAGCCCCTCGTCGTTCTGGAAGGTGACGACGCCCAGGGCCCCGAGGGAGCGCGTCTGGCCGTTGGAGTAGAAGCCGTCGATCTCACCGGTGGTCGAGACCGTGATGTTGGCGAGCTCCCCGTCCCCGAACCCGTTCTGGTCGAAGACGTAGGCGGTCCCTGCGCTGCCGAACTGGGTCAGGCCGTCCACCGAGCCGTCGGTGCCCAGGTTGATCGAGACCTCCTGGAGGGGCTGCCCGGTGAACTGCAGCTGCATCCTGGAGTCCACCGACCCGAGGCCCGTCGGGGACCCGTCCGGGGCGAAGGTGATCCCCGTGATCGGGTCCGCCGCGCTGCCCTTGCCGACGACGCCCTCGCTGGGATCCAGGTCCGCGTACAGGTTCCAGGTCAGGTCCGCCTGCCGCTCGTAGCGCATGGTGACCGAGTGCGCGACGCCGGCGGCGTCGTAGATCTCGGTGGAGGTCGTGACCGTATCCGGCCCCGTGCCGTTCGTCGTGACCGACATGGCGTAGGCGCTGAAGTCCGTGCCTCCGGTGTTGCCCGAGCTGTCGGAGAGCGACAGCAGGAGGTTCGCCTCCCCCGCCGACTGCGCGGTGGCGACCAGGCGGCCTGAGCCGTCGACCGAGACCACCGCGTCCGTGTACAGCGAGTCCAGGTAGCTCACCAGGTCCTGCATGGTCGTGCCGTCGTTGGCCGCACCGAAGGTGAACGTCCCCGAGACCGGGGTCCCGTCGGTGTCCTCGCCGACGATCTGAATCTGATCTCCATCGGCGTACTCCTCGAGGTTGGCGGTCAGGTCGTTCAGGTTCGCCGTGCTCAGGTCGCTGGGGATCGGAGTCTCCGTTCCGCTCTGGATCGTGGTGGAGAAGCCCACGAGCTGGGTCAGGTCCGCCACGCCCGAGGGGGGGTTCACGTCGATCGAGAAGGAGGCGCCCTTGCGGTTGGTGGAGATGGCCACCTGGCCGGACCCGTTGACCGTGGCGCTCACGTCCTGCAGGGCGTTGATGGCGGCCGCGATGGCGCTCGAGGTGACGTCTCCCGTGGTGGGGTCGCTCGTCACGATGACCTGCTGGGGCACGCCGCCGTTGGCGATGAGCTCCATGGCCACGATGTCGCCCGGGCTCCCGCCGAGGGCGGAGATGTTGTAGCTCGCGCTGGTACCAGTACTTGCGAGCTCCGCCGCGGTCCCCATGGAGAAGGACGAGTTGGCCGAAAGCAGCTCCGCCAGGGGGCCCTCGACGACGGCCGAGAGGTTGCCCTTCATGGTCACGTCGGTGGTCACCTGCGGCGGGAAGAGCGAGGCCACATCGAGGGTGATCGCCGAGCCGTTCGGGTCCAGCACCCGCATGCCCGAGCCCTGGTCCACCAGGTTCTGCTGGGAGTCAAGACCGAAGGTGCCGACCCGGGTGTAGCTGCGCCCTTCACCGCCCTCCAGCGCGAAGAAGCCGCCGCCCTCCAGCGCCAGGTCGAAGACGCGGCCCGTGTCCGAGAGCGCCCCCTGGGTGAATGTCTGGTCGACGCTGGCGAGGCCCACCCCGTAACCGACCTGCATGCCGTTGATCCCGCCGACGCCGCTACGCGGCCCGCTCGCGAACCTGAAGTTGCGCGAGAAGTTGTCCGCGAACACCGCGCGGCTCTTCTTGTAGCCGGGGGTGTTCTGGTTGGCGAGGTTGTTACCGATGACGTCGATCCACTGCTGGTGCGATCGCATCCCCGAGAGGGCGGAATAGAAGGATGAAGGCATAGGGCTACGGTTGGCTCAGGTGTTGGGTTCGGTGATCGAGAAGGGGCGTTGTGCGGTGGATCAGAGGGACTCGCCGGAGCCTTCGCCCTCGCCCTCGCCTTCCTCGCCGCCGACGATCTCATCCCCGTCTCCAACCTCGCCGAGGACCTCGGCGACGCGAGCGAGGGGCACATCGATGCCGTCGATGCCGAGGAAGATCTCGCCGTTCTGGACGCGCGCGGAGTCCACCGCGCCCTCCATCATCTCGCCCGAGGCCGGGTCGAGATAGCCGACGCGCTGGCCCACGAGGCCGCTGGCGCCGGTGAGCTGATCCATCAGGGCGTTGCCCTGCTGGAGCCTCGCCATGCCCACGAGGTTCTCGTTGACGAGCTCCATCTGCTCCAGCGACGAGAACTGCGCCAGCTGGGCGGCGAGCTCCTCGTTGGACTGGGGCGACATGGGGTCCTGGTTCTGGAGCTGGGTGACGAGGAGCTGCGTGAACGCGTCCTTGTCGAGCTGCTGGTTGGCCGTCGCGGCGGAGAGGCTCCGCTGCGCGTCCTGGATTCCGATTCCTTCGATCATGGCTGCCTGCTGATTTGGTTTGGGTGTCAGGCGGTGAGGTCCACACCGCCCTCGGCGGTGCGCGTGGCGAGTTGTTGGAGGAGCGCCTCGGGGCTGGCGACGGAGCTGGCGGCTTCACCGCCCTGTCCGCGACGGGAGCCCGAGCCCTGTCGCCCCTCGCCCTGCTCGGAGCGGGACTGGGCGTCCGCCTCGGCGGAGGTCATGAGCCCGAGGTCGAGCTCGACGCTCTCCGCTCCGTCCCGGCTGAGCCAGGCCCGCAGCTCCGGCGCGTGGGCCTCGAGGACCGCGAGGGTCTCGGCGCTCTCCGCGGCGATGGACGCGTGGACGGCGCCCTGGTCCACCTTCACGTGGAGCCGGAGGCGACCGAGGTCCACCGGGTTGAGGTTGATGGTGGCCTCCCGGTCGCCGCCCTGGATCCGCACCTTGAGCTGCTCGAGGATGGCCTCGGCGCGCTGCAGGGAGCTGGCTGGACGGGCGGGGGCGGCCTTGGTCGTGGGGGCGCTGGCCGAGGCCTCGACG
>CAZEFP010000488.1:0-3338 GCA_964511565.1 uncultured Planctomycetaceae bacterium | reverse complement strand
AGAGCCACAGGAAGACGCAGCCAGCGAGGGCGGCCTCGGCGCGGGGTCCCGCGCCCTCGGCGAAGATCTCGAGCTCCTGCTCGCGGGCGTCGGGGCCGAGGACGAGGAACGGGAGCCCGTCCCGCAGGCCCACGGGGACCGAGCGCGAGGAGGGAGGGTGCCCGGTGCCCTGGAGCAGGACCTCGAGGCCCAGGGGCGCCGCGGCCGCGGCGATGGCCGCAGCCTGCTCCGGCGCCACGAACCCGCCCAGGAAGGCACGTCGGCCCCAGTCGAGGCCGTCGTGACCCGGGGCGAAGGGCTCGCCGGGCTGGGAGGCGACGGGGAGCACTCCGGCGCCCACGGCGCGGAGCAGCCCCTCCCGCAGGTCGTCGCTCTCCTCGTCGAGGTCTCCGGCGCCCCAGCCGGGGAACCGGTCGAGGGTTCCGGTCAGGAAGCGCCGTGTCAGGCCGAGCAGATCGTCCAGGGTGCCCGCCGCCCCCCAGTCCGTGGAGGCGCCAGGGACGCCCTCCTTGGGGGCGCTCAATCGTCCTCCCCGCCTCCGACCCGGCGAAGGATGTCCTCCCAGTCCAGGTCGAGGGGGTCGGGCGCCACGCCCTCGGCCGCGTCGACCTGGGCCTCGATCTCTCGCACCCGGGCAGAGTGCATCGGGTGGGTGCTCAGCCAGCTCAGGGCGTCGGGCGTGTCGCCGTTCTTCTCCTTCAGGATCAGGAAGAACTCGCCGAGCTCACGGGCGTCGAGGCCGGCGCGGATCATGGCGGTGGTCCCGAGGACGTCCGCCTCGGTCTCCTGGGCGCGATCCCACTCGCGGCCCTTGGCGAGGGCGAGCACCTCCCCGGCCATTCCGACGAGCTCCCCCGTGCCTCCGAAGATGAGCTGGACCCCGGCGATGAGCCCGAGCTGGTTCGCGACCCGGCGGAGCCCGTGGCGCTGGAGCACGTGGGCCATCTCGTGACCGATCACCCCGGCGACCATGTCGGGGCTCGTCGCCTCCCGGATCAGGCCGGTGTACACGGTGATGAAGCCGCCGGGCAGGGCGAAGGCGTTGACCTCATCGCTCTCCACGATCCGCACGTCCCAGGTGACGTCCGCGGGGTCCACGTCGGTGTCCTCGAACCGGTCGCTGAGGCGGTTCACCATCTGCTCGATGGCCGCCTGGACCTCCGGGTCGTCCAGAACGTCGCCCGTCTCCATGGACTCCACGGTGACCTCGCCGAGCTCCTCGTCCACCGAGTAGGGGAGCTGGTCCACGGCGGCGTCCATGGTGGAGCGGAAGCACCCCGGAACCGCGGTCACCATCACCCACAGGAAGACGATGAAGCCCACGCAGCCGAGGGCGTTCGATCCCTTGAGCCCCACGGTGCCGCCGACGAGCTTGGCCAGCTCGCGGTCGAGGGTGTTGCCCGCCGCGCCCTCCACGGAGCGCAGGAACGAAGGGTCGTCCGAGCCGAGCACGCGTCCACGGGTTACGACCAGCACGGCCCCGTCCGCCTCGTCCCGTCGGAGCTTCACGTGGCGCCAGGGCTCCCGCGCGCCTCCATCGGCCGAGATCCCCTCCTGGTCCAGCGTGAGCTTGGTGGGGCGTCGCTGGCCCCCGGCGACGTGGAAGCCGTCGAGGACCATGTGGGTCTTGAACTCGTCCTGCATGGGGGAATCGTGGTCTCGCTGGAGGCACAATACCGCCATGCGCCTCGGATTCGTCCTGCTTGCCGTGCTGAGTGTCAGCTGCGGTACCCCGCCGCAGGATCCGGCGGCGGACCCCCGCCCCGACCTGCTCCTCCTGGTCTCGGACGACCAGGGCGTGGTGCTCGGCTGTTACGGCGCGGAGGGGGTCCAGACCCCTCGCCTCGACCTGCTCGCCGAGGGAGGGCGCCGCTTCACCCGGGCTTACGCCCCGAGCGCGGTCTGCACCCCCTCACGCTCCTCCATCTACACCGGGCTCATGCCCGCGCGGCACGGCGCCAACGGCTTCGGGCCCATCGCCGAGGGCGTTCCGGTCTGGGGCGAGCTCCTCGGCGAGTTGGGCTACCGGACGGGGCTCATCGGCAAGGTGGGCGCGAAGCCCCTGCGCCGCTTCCCCTTCGACTTCCTCTCCCGCTCGGGCCGCGAGGACGAGGGCGCCCGCAGCCTCCAGTGGCACGTGGATCAGCTCGACGCCTTCCTCGCCGAGGACGACGGCCGGCCGTGGGCCCTCGTGGTGAACTTCCGTGACAGCCACTGGCCGTTTCCCACGGACGGGGCGCCCTTCGGCGAGGGCTCGCCGCCGGCCCACGATCCCGCTGCCGTCGCCGTATCCCGCGCGCTGGTGGACACCCCGGTGGTCCGCGCCGAGCTCGCTCGCTTCCATGACGGTCTCCGGCGTATGGACGCCACGGTGGGGGCCATGCTCGACCGCCTCGCTGCGGAGGAGGAGAGCGATGGGATGGTCGGGTTCTTCACCAGCGACAATGGCCCCCCGTTCCCCTTCGCGAAGACCACGCTGTACGAGGCGGGGATCCGCATGCCGCTCCTGGCCTTCGGGGCGGGCGTGGAGCCCGGCGTCGACGACCACCTCGTGTCCCTCACCGACCTGCTGCCCACCTTCCTCGACCTCGCGGGGTCGGGGATCGTGCCCGGCGCGTTCGACGGCCGGTCCCTGGTTCCACTGCTGGAGGGCGAGGACCCCGGGGGCTGGCGCACTTGCATCTTCGGCACCCACGACGCCCACCGGGTCGAGCCCGCGGTCCCCTCCCGCTCGGTCCGCTTCGGCGACTGGAAGTACATCCGCACCTGGGGCGAGGGGCTGCGCTTCGAGAACGGGGTGATGCTGACGTCGGACACCTGGCCCGCGATGGTGAGCGCGGCGGCAGAGGACGGGGCCGTCGCCGCGCGGGTGCAGCGCCTGCAGTTCCGCCCGGCCGAGGAACTCTACGACCTCGCCCGGGACCCCGAGGAGCTCGTCAACCTCGTGACCGTCCCCGCCGCCGCGGAGGCGCTCGCGGAGGGGCGGCGCCTGGTGGCGGACAGCGACCTGATCAGCGACCCGGGCCGCTGATCACTTGCGCGCGGCGCCGAGGCTCAGCAGGGCGTAGCTCGTGGCGAGGACGGGGTTCCCTTCCCACCAGCGGGGTGCGTTCCGATTCGCCCAGCTGCCGTTGCCGCGGTCCTGGAGCGAGAGCAGCCGCCCGGCGAGCTCGGCCCGCCAATCGTGCTCCACACCCTTGGCGTCGGTCACCGCGTCGACGCCGTAGACGTCGAGGGCCTTCGCCATGGTGTGGAAGTAGTAGTAGAGCCCCTGGTAGGGAGCAACCGGGTCGCCGCCGGGATCGAAGCCCGGGTTGACGTCGAGGGTGTAGATCTCG
>CAZEFP010000487.1:0-3339 GCA_964511565.1 uncultured Planctomycetaceae bacterium | reverse complement strand
GGGCACCGGTTCCCCGGCTGGGGGCGGCGGCGCTTCAGCCTAGCGACCCCGGGACGGCAGGGGAACGGGAGCCGGGGAGCGGCGCGGCCCCGGGTTTCGGAACGAGCCGGCTCAGGCGTCGGGGCCCTTGAGCTCCTCGGCGAGGCGGCCGAGGAACAGGCCCACGTCGGTGACGACCCCGACGGTCTGGGAGGACCCGCGGTCGCTGAGCTTGGTCACCACGGCGGGGTTGATGTCCACGCACACCACGCGCACCCAGGAGGGCAGCATGTTCCCGACCCCGATGGAGTGCAGCATGGTGCTCAACATCAGAACCATGCCCGCGTCCTTGAGCTGGTGGGCATAGGCCTCCTGGGCCTCGATCAGGTCCATGAGGGTGTCGGGGAGCGGGCCGTCGTCGCGGATCGAACCGGCCAGCACCACGTCCACGTCGTGCTCCACGCAGGCGTGCATGATGCCGCTCTTGAGCACGCCCGTGCGCACGGCCTCGGGGATCGAACCCGCGTGGTTGATGCGGTTGATGGCCCGCATGTGGTTCTTGTGCCCCTCCTCCACGGGCTTACCCGTGCCGAGGCTGACGCCCAGGGAGGTGCCGAAGAAGCTGTTCTCGATGTCGTGGACGGCGAGGGCGTTGCCCGAGAGGATCGCGTCCACCCAGCCGCCCTCGATCAGGCTGCGGAAGGGGTCGATGCCGTCGGTGTGGATCACGACCGGGCCGGCGACGAAGATGATCCGCTTGCCCTCCTCCCGCGTGCGGCGCATCTGCCGGGCGACACGCTTGACGCTCGTCTCCACGCTGCGCTCCGAGCTGATGTCGTTGCTCATGAAGGCGAAGGTCGCTCGCTCGCCGGCGGTCTGCTCCAGGTTGACCCGGACCCCGGAGACACCGCACACCACCAGGTCGCCCGCGCGCACGTCCCGGAGCTTGCGGCACAAAGGCTCGCCGTCCTCCAGGACGATCACGGCGTCCATGCGCTGGGCGCCGACCGTGCGCCACACGCCGTCCAGCCGCACCTCGGTCCGGTGGTTGGTCGTGGAGTAGAAGTCCTCGGGCACGCACATGTCCCGCTCGATGGGCACGAGCCGCGCGTCCCGCGCCGACGCCACCGCGCAGCCGAAGGAGAGCGTGGCCTCGATGGTCTCGCGCAGGGTCGCCTCGTCCTCCGCGGTGATCTTCAGCTCGATCTCGGACTCATCGGCGTGGGTGGTCCCCACCTCGAACCGCAGGATCTCGTAGGACGCGCCGTGCTCGAGGATCTGGTCGAAGATCCTCTCCAGCACGTGGGTGTCGATGAGGTGGCCCTTGGCGCTGACGGTCTCGTGGAGCATGGGGCGGTGCGGGAGCGGGGTCGAAGGGCGTGGAAGGAGGGCCGCAGGGCGAGCGAGGGCCCGGGCTCGGAGCTCAGGCCTCGAGCGGTCCGCGCGAGGCGCCCCATCGTGCCAAGCGGAGCATGGGATCGAGCGCTCGCTCCGTGGCATCCTTGGAGGTCCCGACGTCCATGTAGACCTTGGCCTCAACGGCCTCGCCGTCCACCGAGTCCCAGGCCCTGAGGTCGGTCAGGACGCCGTCGTCGACCCTGGCGATCAGCTGAACCCATCCGTCGGGGGTTCCCTCGAAGTCGAGGTGGCTGGGGCAGGCCTCCTGGGCCGGGTGGCTGTGCCAGACCCCGAGGATCTTCAGCCCGTCCGTCCGACTGGCCTCCTCCTGACGCATCAGGTGGACCGGATCGACCAGGAAGTGGTTGGTGGCGCTGGCGAGGTTGGCGCTCACCGTCAGCCGGAGCACCCGCCGCTCATCGTCGACCACGCGGCCGAGGAGGATCCCGCAGGCCTCCCCCGGCGCCTGGGCCACGGACGCTCGGGTGAGCCGGACGACCTGCTTGGGGTTCAGTGAGAGGGGGGTGGTCATCGGGATTGTTCGGTCTTCGCGTCGAGGGCCACGGCCTCCACGGCGCGCCAGACCCTCAAGGTGTTTCCGGACCAGATCTTCTGGATGTCGTCGGGGGAGTATCCCCGCCGTACGAGCTCGAGGGTGACGTTGAAGGTCTGGCTCGCGTCGCTCCAGCCCTGCACGCCACCTCCGCCATCGAAGTCGGAGCTGATCGCGACGTGGTCCACGCCAATGCGACGGACGGCATAGTCGATGTGATCCACGAAATCACGGACGTTGGCCCGCTCGCGGGCCTCGTCGAAGGCGCGGACGCGGTCGCGGAGCTCCCGGTTCAGGGCGCGCACCTCCGGGTCGGAGCTCGCGGGGCGGCTGCCCTGCTGAGGCGGGAGCCCGAGCTCCTCCCGGGTCCGACGGATGAAGCCCCGGCGGTCTCCGTCGTCCTTCACGTAGCTCGCGAAGGCCACGCACTGGACCACGCCGCCGTTGGCTTTGAGCGCGTCGAGCTCCGCGTCGCTCAGGTTCCGCCCGTGGAGCCGGACGGCGTCGACGCCGGAGTGGGAGGCGATGACCGGGGCCTTCGAGTGGGCGATGGCCTCGAGGCTGGTCTTCTCGGAGGCGTGGGAGATGTCGACCATGATCCCCACGCGGTTCATCTCCTCGATGGCGCGGCGCCCGAGGTCCGAGAGCCCGCCGTGCAGCGGCTCGTCGGCCGGCGTGTTGGAGTCGCCGAGCTGGCTGTGCTTGTTGTGGGTGAGGCTCATGTACCGAGCCCCTCGACGGTGGAACGTCTCGATGGCCGAGAGGTCCTCGCCCATGGCGTAGCCGTTCTCGATGCCGATGCAGGCGACGAGCTTGCCCTCGGCGGCGAGGCGCTCCACGTCGGCCGCGCTCCGCGCCAGGCCGATGTGCTCGGGGAACCGCTCCGCCATGCGCTCGATGGCGTCGAACTTGGCGTCCGCGGCGGCCCGCGCCCGGGCGAAGGCCTCGGGGGTGAGGTCGCCCTGCCCGACGTAGACGATGAAGAAGGCGACATCGAGCCCCCCGCTGCGCATCTTCGGGAAGTCCACCTGGTTGCGACCCCAGACCCGCGGGTCGTTGCGGACGAGGAAGCGCCGCAGCGCCGCGGGGTCCTCTGGGATCTCGGTGGAGGCCAGGGAGGCGGAGATGTCCTTGTGGGTGTCGAGGGTCAGGGCCGCGGCGTGGATCGCGCGGGCGCGCTCGAGGGTCGCGGTCTCAGGCCCCGCGTCGAGGATCCAGCACCGGTGAGCGCCCGGCAGGGCGAGGCGTCCTCGTTCCTGGAGATCCGGGCCGAGCTCCACAGCGATGAGGCCTGCCGCGCCATCGAGGCGCGGTCCGGCGATGGCCCAGCCCTCCGTCGCGAGGGTCCCGGCGGCCAGGACCGGCCGCACCGTGAGCACCGCCTCGAGCCCCAGGGCGCGGATCGCCTC
>CAZEFP010000486.1:0-3344 GCA_964511565.1 uncultured Planctomycetaceae bacterium | reverse complement strand
GCAGCTGGGCGTTGAGTGAGAAGGGCGCGCTCAGCCACGGGGCCACGTGGTCGAAGGTGCCCCCGGGCCCGAGCTCGAGGATTCCCATGGGTCGGAAGCTGCCCGGGGTCAGGGTCGAGCTGCGGGTGCTCTTGCCGAGGACCCCGACCTCCACCGTCCCCTCGGCGAGGCCGAGCACGCGCCCGGTGAGGCGCGGCCCGCCGCCCGCAATCTCGAGGACCGCGTCGACGACCTCGCCCGCACCGGCCGGGCCGTCGAAGGCCACCTTGCCGAGGTCGTTGCCCGCCTTCGACCTCACCTGCGCCTCCAGCTTGCGCCCGACGCCCACCGGGCCGAGGAGGAGCGTCGTCTCCGGGGCGCCCGCCTCCATCGGCGCGCTGAGGTAGGTCGCGCCCATGAGGGACCGCCAGCCCTCGGTGAGGAGCACGTCGAAGCCGCCAGGGAGGTCCCCCGACCGGGCCCGGACGGTGACCCGCGCCATGCCGGCGGCGGGCCGCACGATCGTGACCTCCACGGGCGGCGAGGTCTCTCCGGGGGTGACGGAGGCGCCCATGGGGTCCAGTCCCGCCTCCCGCCGCTCCTCGGGGAAGCCGAACAGTCCGACAGGCACCAACCGGAACGCGAACTCCCCCGTGCGCATGTTGGTCGGGGTCAGCGGCTCGGACCCCTCGGAGGGGTCCGGGAAGAAGAGCTCCCCCGAGGCGCCCGAGGGGCCAGCCTCGGCCACCTTGCCGCTGACCACCGTGCCGTCGGGGTAGATGCTGTCCACCAGGAGCCGGACCATGGCGCCCGGGATGGGCGCCCCCTCGCCATCGACGACGGTCACCCGCCAGCCGGCACGGTCGTCGGCCGCCGGCTCCGGGGCGGCCGTCTCGACCTCCACGGCCTCGGCGGCTTCCCGCGTGACCCCGGCGGGGCGCACCTCGGCGAGCTCGACCTCGCCCCCCGCGGGCGGCTCATCCCCTGGCGCGGCCGTGGCGCCCACTGCCGGACCGGGTGCTCGGCCTTCGGAGAACGACCGCAGGAGAACCACCGCGACGGTGACGGCGGCCGCGAGGGTGACGAGGCCGAGGATGGAGCGCTGGCGCGGTCTCATGGGGCTGGGCTGGGCTGGGCGGGGGAGGGGCCTATGCTTGGCAATGGAGAGCTTTGTATCCCGGCCCCGCCGTCGGGCGCAAGGTGGAGGCCGAGCAGGCCGGCCGCGGACATCTCCGGAACACCCCGGCGCTCAACGGTTCACCACGAAATGGACGATCCGCGCCGCGTGCCCGCGGCTGAGCTCGTTCCGGGCCTCGGCGATCCGCAGGTCGAGGCGGTGAGGTCCGGGCTCGAGCTCGGCCGAGAGCACGTGGACCCATGGCAGGTGCAGGCCGCCGCTCCAGCGGGTGAACAGGTCCTGTTGCGCCCAGGGACCTCCGTCCACTCGATAGTCGAGGGCCCCGGCGTCGGGCCCGGCGGCCACCCAGACGCCCACGGCGCGCCCCTCGAAGGGGAGCGAGAGCGTGGCGCCCGGCTCCTCGCCCACGAGCATGGGGACCCCGTGGAAGCCTGCGCGCACCCCGCCGCCCACGCCGCCCGCGCGGGGGTCGCAGCGCTCCACGCGCTCGAAGCCAGAGAGGCCCTCGGCCTCGTCCAGCCCCAGGAGCTCGCCGCCGTCGTAGCTGAACCGGTCGAGGGGAGCGGGGAGACCGCGGGGCAGGGCCGCGTCCGCCGCGGGCCTGGCCCAGGCCGTGGAGAGCAGGCGGCGGATGGAGGCCGCGTACAGCCGCTGACCGAAGGGGGAGGGGTGCAGGTCCCGGAAGTCCTCCTCCCAGGTGAACTGGCCGGCGTCGATGCGCCCGGTCACCTCGCGGGCAAGATCAAGCGAGGGCAATCCGTACGCAGCGGCGACCTCCTCGTGGCGCGCGATGACCTCCGGCGTCTCGCCCTCGCGCAGCTTCGCCATCTTGCCTGGATCCACGAAGTGCATCAGGACCACGTCCACGTCCGGGTTCAGGGCCCGGGCGTGGCGCACGATGCCCTCCTCGCCGCGGGTCATCTCCTCGGGGCTTCGCCCGTTGGTGGAGTCGTTCACCGCGGCCTCCTGGAAGAGCAGGTCCACGGGGCCGCCGCCGAACACGTCGCGGGTCAGCCGGAAGGCGCCGGGGGTGCTGCCCATGGAGGGGATGCCCGCCGCGATGAACTCGAACTCCGTCCCGGGGAAGCGCGCCTCGATGTAGGCGCAGGTCTGGTCGCGCCATCCGGGGTTGTGGGTGATCGAGCCGCCGAGGAACGCGACGCGGCCGCGGCCGGTGGCCTCGAAGCGGGCGCGGCTGCGGTCGAGGCCTCCGCGGAGCTCGAAGAAGTCCGCGGCGGCCGGGAGCGCCGCCGCGTGACGCTCCATGAAGTCCGCGGGGCGCAGGGGATCGGGGTGGGGGAAGTGGTGCCCCCCCGAGGCTGCCGTGCCCTCAGGGACCTCCATGACCTCGATGTCGCCGCCCAGCTCGCGGTATCGCTCGGCCACCAGGAAGGTGTTCTCCTCCGGCGGCACGATCTCGTCGTTGAGGCTGACGATGGCGAGGATCGGGATGCCGGCGGCGGCGAGGGGTTCGAGGAGCTCCGTCGGGTTGAGCGCGTAGGCCCGCGCCGTCTCCTCGGTGAGCTCGAGCTCCTCCAGCAGGTGCGCCCACGTCGGAGCGTGCCCGCGCCCCGCACCCTCGCCCAGGGGCCAGCTCCGGATGTCGCAGACGGCCGTGTCCGTGTACAGGCAGGCCACGCGCTCGGGGTGCAGGGACGCCCAGTGGTAGACGAACAGACCGCCGCGGCTCACCCCCTCGAGGGCCGGCCGCGCCGCGAGCCCGTGGTCCTCGCGGAGGACCTCGTAGAAGCGATCCCAGATCGCCATGGCCTTCGGACCGCCGAGCATCCCGCCCGTGTCCACGTGGGCGATGTGGAACCCGCGCTCGAGCAGGATCCGGTCCGGTCCGGCGTGGAAGTCGGGGAAGCGCGCCCGCCAGACCCAGGGCCGGCCCGGGGCGGGGTGCTCGGGGACGATCAGCCGCGCGCGCTTGCCGGCCACCTCGAGGTCGACTCGTTCGTACCCGTGCCAGCGCGGGGCCGCGGCCGCAGACCCCGGGTCCGCGGCCCGGTCCTGAGCCGCGACGGCGGACGGCGAGAGGGCGAGTGAGAGCAGGGCAGCGGTCAGCAGCTGGGACACCATGGGTCCGAGCATAGGCGCCCGGACCCCACGGCCCCGCGATTCCCTGGACCCGATCAGGGAGGCGTGCCGTTGATGTAGGCCGTCAGGTAGTCGTAGGCGAGGGTCCCGATCTCGCGGCCGATGGACTGGCCGGCGCGGATGGCGC
>CAZEFP010000485.1:0-3355 GCA_964511565.1 uncultured Planctomycetaceae bacterium | reverse complement strand
TAGCGCCAGCTCTCCTGGAGGTCGAGCGTGTCGAGCCCCCACACCGACCGCGCGTTGGCGCAGACGACGACCTCGGAGTGGACCACGGCGTCGTCGAACGGCTCGATGTCGTTCGAGTCGAGGAGCTCGCCGTCGGCCATCGCCATGCGCACCATCCGGTGCCCCCCCTGGCTCGGGCCCAGCACGATGACCTGGCCCTTCTGGCCGAGCCCCGCACCGAATCCGCGGCCATAGCCCACCTCACAGGGCGCGATCCAGAGTCGCTCCCCCGAGCTCCGGTCGAAGGCGCCGAGCTTCCCTGGGATGACATCGTCAATCCACTTCCCACCTGCCGGAGGGTCGTAGCCGTGGAGCAGCACGGGACCGGTCGAGGCGAAGGCGATGCCGTCCACCTCGGAATCAAGCTCTCGGCTCCAGCGTCTCTTGGCCGTGGTCGTCATGGCGCAGAGTCTACAGCGGACGGGATGAAACGCCGCGCACGTCCGCCGTTGAGCGCGGCGCTGGGCTCGATGGCTCGCCCGACCGCTTCCGCGCCAGAACGGCCGAGGTTCCCTCGAATGCGTGGATCTCTTCGGCTAAACCCTCGGTCCATGGGCAGGAGGCAGGAGCGAGCGGCCGGCGACCCCGAGCGCCGGATCGAGGGACCCGATGGGCAGGTCGCGGAGATCCCGTCCGGGTGGGCCCTCCTGCCCCCGGGCGACCCCGCCGCCACCCGACGGGTCAAGGCTGCCGGTGACCATCGCCTCATGAGCACGCGCAAGGGGCGGCGACGCATGAGCCTAGGGGTGTGGGCTCCTCCGGAGACCATCGAGCGAGTGCAAGCCGACCTGGAACAGGAGCGAGCCGACCCCGCCTATCAGCGGCGACTGAATGCGGGGCGGGCCCGGCGCGAACGGGAACAGGCCCGTTACGAGGAGGAGTTCCTTGCGGAGGTCGTGGCCTTCCTGGACTTCCACGAGGCCCACAGGGAGCTGGGCGAGCGAGTGGCCGCGGCGATCACGAGGCACGCCGTGCCCGTGGGCAGCGGGACCGTGGCGAGGACCAAGCGCATCGGGGTCGAGCGCCGCGCCGAGGCCGCGACCATTGCGTGGCTGCGGCACCAGACCACCGAGTACGACCGGATGTCCATCCCCAGGGTCCGCGGTCGCCGCCGCGAGGTCCGGCGGGAGCTGGCCCGTCGCTCCAGGGAGCTGCTCGAGGGCTACCGGCTCGGCTCCGTCATCGACCCCGATCGCTGCCTGCTCCGACGCGCGTTGGGTAGCCCCGCCCGCCCAACGGCTTGAGGGATTCCCCACCCTGGGTCTGGCTTCGAGACCCGTGGGGACCTCCGACGGTCACCACCCCGGCCCTGCCCACTACGCTTCTTGGGACCGCCGTCCCATGATCTCCTCCGGGGTCCGGCTCTGGCGGCCCCGAAGATGTTGAAGGGAGAGAAGCACAACCCCCGCCGCCCGAACGGCTGGATCGCAGCGGTCCCCCTGGTCCTCTCCGCGGGGCCCGCGCCGCAGCCTCCTGGTGCCGGTCCCGTCGAGGATCCGGTGACCGAGGGGCGGTCCGTGCTCGAGCTGGTGTGCGCCGAGTGTCACGACGGCGATGAGGCGGAGGCGGGCTTCGACGTGGCCCGGCTGCTCCGCGCCGAGCGCGCCGCGGAGCACCTCTTCGAGTGGCGCCGAGCCGGGGCGATGATCGAGACCGGCGCCATGCCTCCCCCCCTTCGTTCCGGACGCGGCGGCGGGCTGGACGACGACGACCGGACGTCGGCCCTGGCGTTCCTCGGGGCGGTCGAACGTGAGGCCCTGGCCGCGGGCGGAGCCGCGGGGGCCGAGCCAACGAGGCGGCTGACCCGCGACGAGCTCGCCCACGCCCTCGGGGATCTGCTCGAGGTGGAGGTGGATGTCGCCGCCCTGATGCCGCCCGAGCTCGTCGCCGAGAACAGCTTCGACACGAACGGGGCCACCCTCTTCGTGCACGGGGAGTGGCTCCAGCGCGCCGATGTCGCGGTACGCGTCGCGATCGATGCGGCCTGCCCGGACGACTCCCCCCCGGGATGGGCTGACTCATTCGCTGTCGCGCCGTTCCTGCGCCTGGCCTTCCGCCGCCCTCCCTCGCCCGAGGAGCTCGCGCGCTACCAGGACCTCCAGGCCGCCCGCCTTGCCGGCGGCGCCACCGCGGAGGAAGCCCTGCGCGCGACGCTCTTCGCCATCCTCTCGTCCCCGCACTTCCGGTTGCGGCTCGAGGATCTCTCCGCAGGCCCAGCGGAAGGCGAGCGGGCGGTGAGCGCCCACGGGCTCGCGAGCCGGCTCTCCTTCCTCCTGTGGGCCGGGCCACCCGATGATCGGCTCCTGGACCTCGCTGACTCCGGGAGGCTCATCGAGCACGACGTCCTCGCCAGCGAGGCCGCGCGGATGCTGGAAGACCCCCGCGCCCTGCGGTTCGCACGGAGTTTCGCGGGGCAGTGGCTGGGCACCCGTCGGGTCGGACGCGAGTTCAAGCCCGACCCGATCGACAACCCCGCCATGACGGACTCCCTCATGGCCGACATGCGGAACGAGGTCGCGCGGTTCTTCCTCATGCTCGTGCGCGAGGGGCGCCCGCTGGACGCGCTCCTCATCGGGGAGGAGACGTTCCTCACCGAGGAGCTCGCGCGCTTCTACGGGGTGGAGTACCCGGGCGGCGAGGTCGCGAGGGTGGAGGCGCCCGCGCTCCGGCGAGGGCTCCTCGGCAAGGCCGCCGTGCTCGCGGCGACGTCCTACCCCGACCGATCCAGCCCGGTGCTGCGCGGAGCCTGGATCCTCGACGACCTCCTCGGGACGCCGCCGCCCCCCCCGCCGCCGGGCGCCAGCGAGTTCGACGAGGAGGCCTTCGAGGAGGGCGAGGCGCGCGGCGCGCGCGGGATCCTGGAGCGCCACCGCGCGTCGCCGGCCTGCGCGTCCTGCCACGATCGCATCGACCCGCTCGGCTTCGCGCTGGACGGCTTCGATCGCTTCGGGCGTCGTCGGGACCACGACGACTTCGGACACCGAGTCAAGGCCACCGGGGCGCTGCCCGGCGGTGAGGCGTTCCGCGGGCCCGAGGGGCTCGCCCGCGCCATCCTCCGGGAACGACGGACCGAGCTCTCCCGCGAGGTCGCCCGCCGCCTCATGCGCTTCTCCCTCGGACGCTCGCTCGAGTGGTCGGACGAGCGTACGGTCGTGGAGCTCGGCGCGGTGCTCGAGGATCAGGGCTTCGGCGCGCTGATCGCGTCCCTGGTCACCAGTCGCCCCTTCACCCGGATCGAGAACCGATGACGCCCCCCCCCCAGCTCGAGCCCGGCCGGTCCCCGATGGGGCGCCCGCTCCCCCGGCGGACCTTCCTG
>CAZEFP010000484.1:0-3362 GCA_964511565.1 uncultured Planctomycetaceae bacterium | reverse complement strand
CGCCGGCGGCCAGATGCCGCCCAACGCGTCCGTGGGGTTCAACGCCGAGTGGAAGAAGGCCCAGAAGAAGGCCAAAAAGAACATCACCTCCGACGCGATGAACAGGCCCATCCCCATGCGCAAGCCCGTCTGGACCGCCTGGGTGTGGTGCCCCCCGAAGGTGCCCTCGCGCACGATGTCCCGCCACCAGCACACGGCGGCGTAGACCACGCCCGCCATGCCCAGCTGGAACATCAGGTCGCCGCCCTGGTACCCGTGGAACGTCATCACCCCCCCGAAGGTCATGGTCAACGCCATGAAGGAGGAGATCAACGGCCACGGGAACATGTCCACCAGATGGAACGGGTGGCGCTGGGCGTGGCCCCGGGTCTTGGCGAACCGGGTCACCCCCGCCCCGTGGGCCACAGCCACGGTCACGGGCGCCGCCAGGGCGGGCGCCCCCGCCATCACGGCCTCCGCCTCAGGGGCGACGGCCTCGAGCCCTGCGGGGACCGGCGTCGAGGCCTCGGCCGCCGACCCGAGGGCCGCTAGCCCTCCGGCCCCCGACCACGCGGTCAGGTCGCCCTCGGCCTCCTGGATCTGGGCGGCCAACCACGCGACGAAGCGGTCCACGGACACCACGTCCAGGGCGATGGGCATGAACCCGTGGTTCACACCGCAAATCTCCGAACACTGGCCGAAGAACGTGCCCTCCCGGTCGGCCAGGAGGGTCACCATGTTCATGCGGCCGGGCACGGCGTCCACCTTGATCCCCAGGGACGGCATGGCCCAGGAGTGGAGGACGTCCGCCGCCGTCACCAGCAGACGCACGGGCACGAGCTCAGGGAGCACCACCCGGCGGTCCACCTCGAGGAGACGCAGCTGCCCCGCCTCCAAATCGTCGTCAGGCACCATGTAGGCGTCGAAGGCCACGTGGGCCCCCGTCTCCACGGCCACGTCCGAGTACTCGTAGGACCAGTACCACTGGTGCCCCACGATCTTCAACGTCATGGCCGGGTCCACCAACGCGTCCATGGCGTACAGCAGGGAGAAGGACGGCAACGCGATGGCCACCAGGATCAGGGACGGCACCACGGTCCAGATGATCTCGATGGTCGCCCCGTGGACCACGTTCTCCGGCCCCCTTTGGCCCGAGAACCGGCGCACGGCCTGGCCCAGCATGAAGGTCACGAAGACCGCCACGAAGGTCAGGAAGAACATCAGGTCGTGGTGCAGGTTGATGATCCCCTGCATCACTGCCGAGGCCGGGTCCTGGAACCCCGTCTGCCACGGCTCCGGCGCGTCCATCGCGGCCCCCTGCACCCCGAGGCATCCCATTCCCAAACCACCTACACCCAGGCGCAGAAGCACGGCGAGGGTCATCTTAGTGGAGGTGAAGGGCGTCATTGAGGTAGAGGCAGGTCAAGATGGTGAACACGTAGGCCTGAAGGAAGGCCACGGCGAGCTCCAACCCCGTGAGGATGAAGACCACGCCGAACGGCACCACGGAGAGGAGCATCACCACTCCCCCCACGTGGGCCATGGACCACGCGAACCCGGCGAGGATCTTCACCAGGGCGTGGCCGGCCATCATGTTGGCGAAGAGTCGCACGGACAGGGCGATCACCCGGAAGTTGTAGGACACCAGCTCCAACAGCACCAGCATGGGGGCCAGGACGATGGGCGCGCCCTTGGGCCAGAACAGGCTGAAAAAGTGGGCGCGGTGGGTCTCCAACCCCAGGATGTTGATGCCCGCCCACAGGCTGCCCCCCAAGGCGAGGGTCACGGCGATGTGGGACGTGGTGGTGAAGGCGTAGGGCACCATGCCCAGCATGTTCGACGCCAGGATGTACAGGAACGTCGCCGCGATCAGGGGGAAGTACACCGAGGCCTTGGCCCCGGCGCTCTCCTGGAGCAGGGTCCTCACGAACCCGTACCCGTCCTCGACCGCCGCCTGGTACCGTCCCGGCACCACCATGGCCCGGTCCCCCGAAGGCGCCGCCGCCGTGAAGGCGTAGACGATCAGGGCCACGGCCAACACCATGAACAACGCCGAGTTGGTGAAATCGGCGTACCACACCCCCCAGTGCAGGGGGATCAACGGGAACAACTCAAACTGGGCCAACGGGGACGCCATGGCCACCCGTCCCACCCCGAAGGGCGCCCCGGGCAGGGCCGCGGCCATCCACGCCACGAGCAGTGCGGAAAGGTGCATCGTCATTGGAGGTCGGAAGGGAGGGAGGGGGAAGGGACGCTTAAAGGGCACGGGACTCCTCACCGCCCACCCTGGCCTCGGCCTCGACGGCCGCGGCTGGGGTCGGGAACACCATGGAACCCTCTCCGGCCCCCGCCGCGTGGCGTGCGGCCGTGGCCCACACGCCCGACGTGGCGGCGCCCAACGTCTCCAGGGTCGCCGTGGGACGCCCCAACGCCTGGCCGACGAAGGTCAACGCCTCCCCGGCCTCCACGAGGGCCGGACGGGACGCGTCGGCCAAGGTCTCCACCAGGGGCGCCGTGGCCCCCTCGAGGGCGGCCTGGGCCTCAGCCCACGGGGTGTGGGCTTCCGCCACGGCGATCTGGGTGCGCAGGCGCGCGGCCTGGGCCTCGCTGTGGGTGGCCATGGCCGCCCTCAGGCTCGCCCCCCGGGCGTCCAGGGCCTCGCCGATGGCGTCCCCGAACCGGGAGTAGACGAACAGCCCAAAGGATCCGGTGGCCGCCAACACGACGGTCTCCACGTTGAGGATCAAAATCTGCTGAGCCAACAGGGACAGGGCCATCAGGCCCAATACGGCCTTCTGAGGGGCCGTCATCGTGGCGTAGGTGGGCATGGAGACGACGCGGCGGAATTACAGGGTGGGTTCCTCCAAGAGGGCCAACCCCGCCTCCGCCGCCACCCCGGGGGCCGCCGCGGCCCGGCCGTCGTAGGTCGGAGCGAGGTGGGCCGTGGCCTGGCCGTGGAGCCAGGCGTGGGCCGCCATGGCCCCCGCAGGGGCCGCCACGGGCCACGGCGTGGCCGTCCCCGTCCCCGCTGGGGCGGACGCCCCCGCCTGGGCCGTGGTGCCGCGCAGGGCCTCGAGGGTCCCCCCGAGGGCCTGGGCCATGGCCACGTCCAAGCCCTGAGACGACGCCCCCTTCGCCCCCTCAAGGGCAGGGGCCTCGGTCAGGGCCGCCACCATGCGGGTCCGCGCCTTCAACCCGCGCGCCATGGCCGGAAGGCCGGTCTTCGCGAGGAACAGGTACAGGGTCCCGAAGGTGATCAAAAACCAGAAGACTTGACCAAACCAGGTCATCTTATCCAATTGAGGCATGAAACGGGCTAGGAGGGGTCCAGGGAGGGGAACAAGCAAGAGACGCGACGGGCGACGAGGGGCATGCCCTGGGCC
>CAZEFP010000483.1:0-3366 GCA_964511565.1 uncultured Planctomycetaceae bacterium | reverse complement strand
CGCGATGGCTGGGCCAACTTCGACTACGTGAAGATGCCCGACTACCGCTGGGGCATCTTCCTGACCCCCACAGAGCCCGGCGGCAAGATCGGCTTCGGCGACCACCAGGGCGAGGACGTCTGGGACCAGGTCCCCGGCGAGTACCGCAACTGGCTGCGTCGCCTGATCGTGACCCAGGCGGACACGGAGCCCGCGTCGGTCGAGCAGCAGCGCCTGCTGGGCCTGACCGCCCCCTCCCTCTACGACCTCCGGAACCTCTTCCAGGTCAACGTCGAGGAGGGCCGCCACCTGTGGGCCATGGTCTACCTGCTGCACAGCTACTTCGGCAAGGACGGCCGCGAGGAGGCCTCCGAGCTCCTGGAGCGCCGCTCGGGCAACGCCGACCACCCGCGGATCCTCTCGACCTTCAACGAGCCCTGCCACGACTGGCTGAGCTTCTTCTGCTTCACGATGTTCACGGACCGGGACGGCAAGTTCCAGCTGCTGTCGCTCGCCGAGTCGGGCTTCGAGCCGCTGGCGCGGACCACCCAGTTCATGCTCACCGAGGAGGCGCACCACATGTTCGTCGGTCAGACCGGCATCGCCCGCGTCATCCGTCGGACCTGCGAGGTGCTCAAGGAGAACCCCGATGCCGACCTCCAGGCCGAGGGTGTGATCCCTCTCGAGACCATCCAGCGATACATCAACTACTGGGCCGCCTCGTCCCTCGACCTCTTCGGCGCCGAGATCTCGAGCAACTCCGCCAACTTCTTCGGCGCCGGTATCAAGGGCCGCGCCTACGAGAAGAAGAACTACGACGAGCACACGGCGCTCGACCAGGGCTACGCCATGGACCGCTGGGTCGAGGGTGAGGTCAAGGCCGACGAGGTCCCCCTGCGCAACGCCATGAACGAGGTCCTGCGCGACGCCTACGTGAAGGACAACCTGAAGGGCATCGCCTACTGGAACAAGGAGTGCGCCAAGGCCGGCGTCGACTTCGAGTTCACCTACCCCCACCGCCGGTTCAACCGGACGGTCGGAGAGTGGGCCGGCGGGTGCTTCCACCTCCACACCGGCGAGGTCATGTCCAGGGACGCGTACGAGGCCGCATGCCTCGACTGGCTCCCGAGCCAGGCCGAGGCCGACTACGTGCGCAGCCTCATGAAGCCGTGCACCGAGCCCGGCAAGTTCGCCAACTGGATCGCCCCGCCCCTGCGCGGCATCAACAGCCAGGCCGTTGACTTCGAGTACGTGAAGCTCTGATCCCGCCACGCCACCTCGGCAGCGCGCCCCGTCGGTCCCTTGGACCGGCGGGGCGCCGGCGGTTCCAGGGGCTACACTCCCACCATGGCATCGCGTCACGCCAGATGGGGTCGAACGGTCGCGCTCCTTGCGGCGGCTGGCACGACCTATGTCATCCTCGCCCTGAACGGACACGCCCCTGGCGGATGGCGGCTTCGCACCCTGGTGTCCTCCCCGAGCGAGATCGCCGACGCCGCCCGGCGTGACCACCGGGCCAGGCGCCTCGAGCACTTCGCGAAGGAGCCCGTGAGCTCGGGAGGGGTGCTCTTCATCGGCTCGTCCACCATCGAGTACTTCGACCTCGCCGCGGCGTTTCCCGCGGCCCACACCATCAACCGAGGGATCGGCGACGAGGACCTGGCGGGGCTGCAGGCCCGCTTCGTGGAGACGCTCACCGCCACCCGGTGCGAGGCGATCGTGCTCTACGCTGGCAGCGTGGACTTCCGGCGCCTGAGACGCTCCCCGGCGGAGATCGCGACGGACGTGGCCAGGCTCCTGGAGTCGGCCTCCTCCACCGTCCCCGACGCGCGGATCCTGCTCCTCGGCATCCTCCCGGAGCGAGACCACTCCGAGGCCATGGCGGCGAGGCTGGCGCTCACCAACGCCGCGCTCCAGGACCTGGCCGAGGCCAGGCCGCAGGTCTCGTTCGTGAACACTTCGCGTCCTCCGGTGGCGGAGGAGACCTCAGGGGCCCTTGAGAGGGACTTGTCCAGGGATCGCGTCCACCTGAACGAGGGAGGCTATAAAGAGATCGCTCCCTGGATCCTGGAAGCCGATGAGACGGTGCGGCGCCTCCTGGGCGCATGATGGCCCTCGCGCCATCCACCGATCTTCCCCGCCCGCCCAACGACCCTGCCACCCCTCCAGGCCCCGTGCTCCGCAGCGTCTTCTCCAACTGGACCCTGAACGCGATCCAGATCGCGGTCTTCATGGTCCTGACGCCATTCACGTTCGGTGCGCTCGGGACCGAGGCGTTCGGGATCTGGGAGGTCATCGTCTCCACGGCGGCCCCGCTGCAGCTCCTCGCCCTCGGCCTACCCATGGCCACGGTCCGGGCCGTCAGCAGCTCGCTGGAGGGCGATGACCCCGACGCCGCCGGGCGCGTCGCGGGGACCGCCTTAAGCATGACGCTGATCCTCGGCCTCGTGGCGGCCTCCATCGGCGCGATCCTCTACGCCGGTTTCTCCACGCTGCTGCTCACGCGGGAGGGCTGGAGCGGGCTCTCACCAGCGGCGATCGAGGACGCACGGATGGCGATCCTCGTGATCCTCGCCAACGCCTCCGCAGGATTCGCCCTCGCCCTGCCCTACGCGCTCTTCGACGCCCACCACGACTTCGTGGCGCGCAACGTGATCAAGGCCCTCGCGCTCTTCGCCAAGCTAGGGGTCACGGTGGCAGCGCTCACCTGGCGGGCGGACCTGACGGTCCTCGCGGGCGTCCAGGTGGCCCTCGCGGCGGCCGAGTTCTGCGTCGCCATGGCCGTCTCCAGGCGCAGGCACCCCAGGGTCCGCCTTCGCCCCCGGGCGATTCGCTGGAAGGAGGCGCACGGCCTCCTCTCCTTCAGCGTGTTCGCCTTCCTGATGAACATGGGCGCGATGCTCGCGTTCCGGATCGACGCCGTCGTGATCGGGATGAACGCCGAGCCGGAGGCCGCCGCCGTCTACGGGATCGGCAACAAGATCTTCGACCCGTTCATCAACATCCTCCTGGCCATCGGGATGGTGCTCATGCCCCTCGCCGCGGCCGCGAAGACCAAGGGTGACCTCGAGCCCGTGAGGGACGCCTTCCTCAAGTGGTCCAAGATCGCCACGACCATCGTCCTCCTGATCGGCGGCTACCTGATGGTCCTCGGACCGACGTTCCTCGCCGTCTGGATCGGTGACGGCTACGAGGAAGAGTCTGGGAGGCTGATGCAGATCCTGATGCTCTCGTTCTTCTGCTTCCTCCCGATCCGCGGCGTGGCCCTCCCCGCCCTCATGGGCCTCGGCCAGGCGCGGCTGCCAGGGTTCGGCCTGCTCGCCATGGGAATCGGGAACCTGTTGCTGAGCCTCGCGCTCGTCGGCCCCTACGGACTGACCGGCGTGG
>CAZEFP010000482.1:1986-3370 GCA_964511565.1 uncultured Planctomycetaceae bacterium | reverse complement strand
GCGTCGTCGGGACCTCCCAGATGCCCGCCGTGCGCCTCTCCCCGGCCGTGCAAGCGGGCATCCTCGGTAGCGTCGCCCGCGCCGTGGACTTCAACGACCCCAACCAGTCGACGGGCCCCGGCGCGATCCTCCCGGGCATGACGCTGAACTTCCAGTGCTACTTCCGCGACAACGTCTCGGGCGTGCCGACGTTCAACTTCAGCGACGCGATGTCCGTGCTCTTCTGCCCCTGATCCTGCGCTGACACGGAACGCAGAGCGCCCGCGCAGCCTGATCAGGCGGCGCGGGCGCTCTGCTTGGTGAAGCCTGGCGGACGGCTCAGGCGCTCCGGCGTGATTGCAGGTCGAGGTTCGCCTTGAAGATCTCGCCCATGAGCTCGCGCTTCAGGTCCGCGCGGTTCTCGCCGCTGTCGAGGCCCTGGACCTCGCGGTACACCGAGGCCACGCCGTCGTCCTCGACGCCCGCAGCCCGGAGCCGGGCGACCTCGGCCTCGGTGGTCTCCAGCGACCGGGTGAGCTTCTCGATCCGTCGGTTGAGCTGAAGCAGGCTCCGCTCCAGCCCGGCGCGGTCCTCGCCCTGCTCGAGGGAGGTGGACATGGCCTCGATGCGCGCGTTGGCCATCTCGAGGTCACGGGACCACCGCTCGCGCTCCTGCTGGACCGCCCGCTGGATGACCTCCTCGGCGACCTCGTCCGCGGCCATCTCCAGCGGCGCGCCTCCGGCGACCAGCCCCTCGAGGCGCTCTCGATAGCCCATGCGCTCCGCCCGGGCCAGCAGCTCCGCCACGTCGTCCGCAGGCGGCGCCGGCGGCGCGGGCTCCTTCTCGTAGAGCTGGTAGAGCTCCGTCTGGACCACCTGTCCACCGCCGCTCGCGATGGCGACGGAGAGCCCCTCTTCCGCGACGCGCTCCAGGGTCGCCACGGAGGTGGCTGCCTCGTCCTGGTTGTGGGCGACGCCGATCGACGCGCTCACGCGGATCGACTTGCCGGCGACCCGGAACTGCATCTCCCGAGCGCCACGGAGCACCCGCTCACTGATGGCCCGCGCCGCGGCGGGCATCGTGTGCGGGATGAGCACCATCAGCCGATCATCCACGACCGTTCCGAGGAGATCCCCGGCCCGGGTCTCCCCCTGCAGCAGCTCGACGAAGGCCTGGAGGATCGTTCCCCGGGCCTCGTAGCCGTGCATGGTCTGGATGTCCACCAGCCGATCCACCTCGATCAGGAGGCACGCGACGGGATAGCGATAGCGCCGAGCCCGGTCGAACTCGATCTGCATCAGCGACCGGACCTCTTCGTCCGTGAACAGCGGCTTGCCGCTGGGATTGAAGCTCAGAGTTCCAGGATTCGGCATGGGGAGCGATCGCCCGGGTGTGGCGACAGAG
>CAZEFP010000482.1:0-1976 GCA_964511565.1 uncultured Planctomycetaceae bacterium | reverse complement strand
CGACATCCCCCTCGGAGGCCCTTGAGGGCCCCCCGGGATCCCCCCCGGCGCCGTCTCCAAGCGAGAGGATCGCCACGGCGGGGCGTCCTGCCGAGCCCCTCAGGGCAGCACGGCGGAGGGATCGCCACCGGCCAGCGCGGCGGCCACCCGGGACGCACCTGCGCCGTCCACGAGCCCTCTCCCCACCGCCGCCATCCGTCCACGGCGCGGCCCGTCCTCCAGCAGAACCCCGAGGGCCCTGCCGCAGCGCTCGGCCGCGAGGTCACGATCCCACCCGAGGTTGCAGACCATCCCGCGCCCCTCGAGGTCAGAGACGATCGGGGCCTGGTTCTCCGCGAGGATCACGCACGCCGCGGGGACGCCGAAGGCCGCGATCTCCCAGAGCGTGCTGCCCCCCGCGCAGACCGCGAGGTCGGCCCACTCCAACAGCGGCACCATGTCCTTGACCGGGTCCAGCACGGAGCATCCGGCCAGCTTGGCCGCCGCTGCGTCCACCGCCGCCCGGTGCGGGTTCGCGGCCCCGACGATCACCCTCGTCTCCAACGGGCCGTCATCCAGCCAGCGCAGCGCCTCGATGATCCGGACGGTGGCGTTGCCAGGATCGCTCCCGCCCATGGTCACCAGGACCCGTTCCGCTCGCCCCCCGTGGGTCCTCGCGGTCCGCCCCTCCAGCGCGAGGACGAACTCGGGCCGGAGCAGCGCGTAGGTCGGGCCGAGGAGCACCTTCCCGGCTGCCGGGTAGTCGGCAGCTCGGGCGTGGCTGTTCTGGTTCAGCAGCAGGTCCGCCTCGTAGCGATCGAGGTGTGCGAAGTCATCGATCAGGGCGAGCCCCAAGCCGGCCCCGCGGAGCGCTCGCTGATACCCCAGGTCGAACCGATAGCCATCGGTGACGACCCAGGCAGCGCCGGCCTCACGGGCCACCCCGAGCGTCGCCTCGGCGTCCGCTGCCGACCCGACCTCCACCTGCAGGCGCACCACGGCCACGCCCCCGGACCGCACGCGCTCCACGAGGGGCTCGGGACACTCTGCGACCGCGACGGTGACCGCGATTCCGCGCTCCTGGAGCGCGAGCGCCAGCGCGAGGCAGCGCATGACGTGGCCCGTCCCCTGGACAGCGCTGGCGTCGGCTCGGATGACGATGGCCTTCATGGGGAAGCAGACCCGGAGTGACAGGCGGACGCCGCGGCGTCACTCCCCGCGGAGCGAGGAGAGGAACGCGATCACGTCGCGCATCTCGGCGCGGGAGAGGTGGGAGGAGACGTTGGAGGGCATGGCCGAGACGTCACGGCGCCGGGCCTTGATCTCCGAGATCTCGAACTCGAGCTGCTCCTTCTTCGCCGTCTCGAGGAGCAGGACCTCGGCGTCCTCCTCGAGGATCCGACCCGAGAACGTCTCGTCCTCGTCGGTCATGATCAGCCAGCTCTCGAACCCCTCCGCGATCTCCGCGTTGGGCTCAACGATCGAATGCAGCAGCTGCTCGGCGGTGAGGCGCTTGCCCACGCCGTCCATGGCTGGCCCCGCCTCCGAGCCCCCCTCGTCGCCCACCACGTGGCACTTCATGCAGCTGGTCTCCGCCTTGGAGGCGAAGATCCGCTGGCCCCGGGCCGGATCGCCCCCTTCGAGGCACATCCGCCAGCGAGCGAGGGGATCCTCGGAGGCCTCCCACTCCGCCTCCATGGCAGAAGCGGCGGCCTGGATCGACTCGTCCTTCGCCCCGCCGGCGTACCCCAGCCACTCCACGAGCAGCGAGCTGTTCGCCGCCTTGAGGCGCGCCCCCTCCTCCATGAACGCGGCGCTGGCGGCGGCGTCCTCGAACCCCGCAAGCACCCGGAGGGCATCCGCGCGACGCCCGGCCGCTCCCTCGCGGGCCTCCTGCGCCACGATCGAGATCGCGTCGGCCCCGTGGAGTTGGACCAGCGCCGCCGCGCGCAGCGGGCTGCCGGCCTCCACCGCGGACCTGGCCGTGAGGTCCAGGG
>CAZEFP010000481.1:0-3377 GCA_964511565.1 uncultured Planctomycetaceae bacterium | reverse complement strand
AGCTTCGCTCCCTCCGCGTCGCCCGAGGCGCGCTTCATCGTCGGGTGGAGGATGACCGGGATGCGGGCGGCCGCGAGTTCGTCGAGCAGGAGGTAGGCCTCGCTGGCGCCGTCGAGGACGAGGCGGAACCGGAACTCCCGGGCGAGCCGGAGCGCGGACGCGATGTCCTGGGCCCGGTGCGCCGTGACGATCATCGGCACGTCCCCGTCGAGTACCGCGCACATGGCCTCGAGGGCGAGGTCCCGCGCGGGGGGGCTGTCCGCGTCTGCGGCCTCGCGGGCCGCCGCGTACTCCTGCGCCTCGATCAGCTTGGAGCGGAGCATGGACATCATCTTCGCGCGGGTCCCCGGCGACGACTTGTCGGACCGCTTGGCCGCGTTCGAGAGGGTGGCGGCCACCGCGCTGAACGGGCGGACCGCCGCGTCGTCGGCGGTGGTGGAGCGGGTCTTCACGATGAAGAGCTGGCCGGGGACGAGCTCGCGCGGGGCGTGGCCCGTCTGAACGGTCGTCACCCCGAAGCTGCGCACCCAGTGGACGAGGGCCTCGCGGGGGTTGTAGGCGTCGAGCGCCCGGAGCTCGGGCTGGACCGCGGCGGAGTCCTCGTGCTGCTCCTGGTCCCCCTTCTTCTGGTTGTAGTAGCCCGCGACGCCCACGACCGAGCGCGCGTCCACGAGGCCGGGCGTGACGACCGCCGCCTCGAGCACCTCGAAGCCGGCGGGGATCTGCACGGCGTCCCGGGGGCCGATCTGGGCGACCTTGCCGTCCCTGAGGAGGACGACGCCGTCCTCGATGGGGGGGCCGGCCATGGTGTGGATCACGCCGCCGCGGACCGCCACCTGGGCGACGGCGCCGGGCGCGAGCGGGGCGAGGGCGAGGGCGAGAGCGGCGAGTGCGTGGCGGTGTCCCATCAGTCCTGGTCCCCCTGGTTGTCGTCCCCGAAGCAGCAGTAGTACGGATCCTGGTCGTGGGTGGCTCCGTAGCCGCCCTCCGCGTAGAGGCGGTCCTGCGGGTCCTCGCGGTCAAACCTCCGCTCACCCTCCACCCAGGTCTCCAGGACCTTCGTGTAGACGCTGAAGGGGTCGCCGTCGAGGATCGCGAAGTCGGCGTCCTTGCCCGCAACCAGCGAACCCGTCCGGTCCTGGAGGTCCATCATCTCGGCGCCAGAGAGCGTGAGCGCCCGCAGGGCACCCTCGCGCGTCATGCCCGCGCGCACCGCGAGGGCGGCGCTGCGAAGGAAGAGGCGTGAGTCGGTGATTCCATCGTCGGTGTGGAAGGCGACATTGACCCCGGCGCGCTCGAGGACGCCGCCGGTCCGGAAGGCCACGTCGACGGCCTCGAGCTTGCCCCCGGGGCTGTCGATCACGATCACGGAGCAGGGTGCGCCCGCGGCGGCGATCTCATCGGCGACCTTCCACGCCTCGCTCACGTGATGCAGCACGACGCGGAAGTCGAACTCCTGGGCGAGCCGGAGGACGGTGATGATGTCGTCGTGACGGTGGGTGTGGTGGTGGACGATGCGCTTGCCCGAGAGCACCTCGCCCAGGGCCTCGAGCCCGATGTGGCGGTTCGGCATCTTCTCCGGGTCACCGGCGGCGGCCTCAACCTTCTGTGCGTACTCCTGCGCCGCGATGAACTGCTTGCGCACGAGGGCGGCGGACCGGCCGCGAGTCCCGGGGAAGGTCCCGCCGCGCATGGAGTTCGTCCCGTTGGCCATCTTCATCCCGCCCATGGGAGCGCCCTCCGCGTCCAGGATGAACATGTCCTCGATGGTCGTCGCAGCGCGGAGCTTGAGGTAAGCGGTTTGCCCGCTGAGCAGGTGCCCCGAGCCCGGCATGCAGTTCAGCGTGGTGAGGCCGCCGGCGAGGGCGCGCCGGTACCCCGAGTCCCTCACGTTCAGGGAGTCGGAGACTCGCACGTCGGGCTGGATCGGGCCGGAGCTGTCGGCGCCGGCCGTGCCGCCGAGGTGACTGTGGGTGCAGATGAGCCCGGGGATGATGACCTTCCCGCCAACGTCCACGATCTTGGCGCCTTCGGGGGGCGCGGTGTCGGCGCTCGGTCCCACCGCGACGATCTTCGAGCCCGACACCACGAGCGTCCCGTCCTCGATGGGGGGGCCGTGGACCGTGTGGATTCGAGCGCCGACGAAGGCCGTGGGGGGCGGGTCAGCGGGCAGCGGCAGCGCGGGGAGCGCCGAGGCGATGAGGGCGAGGATCATTGGGGCTCCGTGTCGGTGCTTGGGCTCCCGCGATCATAGGTGAGAACCCCTGGCGGCCGGCCCCCTTAGCTGCGGGGACGTCGGGCGACCACGAACTGGAATCTCCCGTAGCGACCGGCCAGCCCAGGCAGCGACCCTGCGGCGCCCAGGGCGCCCGCCCCCGCCCGGAGCAGCTTGGCGAGCCCGCCCTTCATGTTTCTGGTCCGGAATTCGATCTCCTCTGCCGCGGGCACGGGCTGCGTGCCATGCCGGCCGACCTCGGCGAGCCCAGCCTCCGATAGCCAACCGCTCACCTGCTTCGGCGCGAGGGGCTCGAAGGGGCCGATGTTGGGGTCGGGGGCGAGCACGTACTCCACGCCCTTCGGCCCGCTCCCGCGGGACCGGAGCCGCTCCGTCCAGGTGTGGAAGGACCTCCCGGACACGTACCCGATGAGGAGCTTGCCCCCGGGCTTCAGCCAGCGGGCCATCGCCGAGACGAGCCCCGCGCGCTCCTCGCTGCGGACGCCCTCGAGGCGGAAGAGGCAGGACACCACGTCGTAGGTGCCTTCCTCCGGAGCATCGGCGCCGGCGCCTGGCCACGCGAGGGCCGCGCCGCGGGGGCTCACGCGGCCCGCGCAGAACTCGGCGACCTCGGGCGAGCGTTCGGCCACGTCGAACCGAAAGCCCTTGCGCTCGGTCGAGAGGCGCGCGGTGATGATGCCGGTGCAGGGCAGCACGTCGAGCCACCGGCCGCGGCCATCTTCGCCCCCCTCGGTGGCGGGCCGTTCGACCCCCTCCGGGAGCAGGGCGTCGAGCGCCTCTTTGACCGCCCGCTGCTCCCACGCGCGGGGCTTGTTGTGCCGGAGCCCGTTCAGGACCCTGGCGCGCTGGTAGGTGGCGAGCAGGTCGGGGGCCCAGTCGTCGGGACGCACCGACGAGGGGATGACCCTCCCGGCGTAGTGGTCGCGGTGGGTGACCTGGTCGAGGGGGCGTCGCTTCGGGCCACGGCGGGGCGTGACCTTGGGGTGCCCGAGGGCGAGGACGGCGATGACCATCCGGTCGTACGGCAGACCCACCACCTCGCGGACCTCCTCGGCGCCGCCCGTCTGGGTGATCCAGAAGGTGCCCAGCCCCAGCGCGTGGGCGGCGAGGCTCATGTTCTGAATGAGCGCCGATGCCGACT
>CAZEFP010000480.1:0-3381 GCA_964511565.1 uncultured Planctomycetaceae bacterium | reverse complement strand
AGGCCGCCGCCGGCGAGGATCTCGGAGTACTGCCGATAGCGGCCGAGTACCGGAAGGACGGTGCAGAAGAGCCAGCGCCGCGCTTCTTCTTGTCGGGGCCCGCCACCGGCGAGCTTCAGGAAGAGGTCGCGGGTCTCCAGGTCCTTGCGCCGCCACTTGTTGACGCGCACGAGGTCGTAGGCGGTCTGGCGATCCCCCAGGCCCTGCAGGAGCTGCTCCGAAAGAATGCGGGACTCGGTCTCGAGGATCGCCACGGCCTCGGGCGCATCCATCTTCGCGGCCGAGATGCGCTCGAGCAGGAACTCGAGGTAGCGGCTCCGGAACCCCGGACGGAAGTCGTCGGCGCGGCGCAGGCACCAGGTGTATCCGTTCACGGCGTCCTTGCGGCCCTGGGGCTCCACCGCGCGGAAGCGAGTGTTGGCCCAGGCGAGCCAGCGGAAGGGCTCCTCGGCAGCCTTCCCCTCGGGCTTTCCGGCCTGCACGGACTCCGCTGTTGCGCCGTAGACCGTGGCCAGGAACTCCGTCGCGCCGTCCTCTGGCGTGAGCTGCCCCACGCGCCCACCCCGGACGAAGTCGATGATGTCGACGGTGGGGTAGCGCTTCATCGGGTTCCGGCGGGCGCCCTCCTTGTCCACCTTCGTGTTGATGCGGACGGCGACCGCGTACTCCTCGACCCAGGCCTTCACGCCGGGGTCACCGAAGATCGCTTCCCGATAATCCGTGACCGCCGGGGTCTCCGAACCCTCGATCCAGAGGATGACCAGGAACTTCTGGAGGCGCTCAGCCCGGGAGACCGCGGACTCGAAGTCGAGGTCCGCGAGGGTGATCGGCGACTCGTCCTTCGGCTCCTGAGACGCCATCACGGGCGTGGAGAGGAGGCCAAGCTGGAGGATGCCTGTGAGGAACGCGAGGGAGAGATGCATGGGCATGTCCGGATCGTGGATCGGCGTCGGCTCAGTGTATTGGAGACGGCGCCTGGCCCCGAGATCTCAGGACAGGCGCCGCCTTGGATCACCGGGCCCGTGGCGTCGCCTCGAGGGCATACGCGGGCCGGACCCGGGGAGTTGGCTCGATCAGCCGGCGTTGCGCTCCGGCTGGAACTCGCGGAGCTTGTAGCGGTCGATCTTGCGGTACAGCGTCGCCCGACCGATCCCCAGGAGCTGCGCTGCGCGCTTGACGTTCCAGGTGGTGGTCTCGAGGGCGTGCTTGAGGATCTGCTGCTCGTAGTCCTCGAAGCGGTGGATCGAGCCCGGCTCCAGCAGCACGGTACCGTCGTCAACGGCCGTGGGCTCGGAGGTGGCCGGCGCGGTGGGCGCGGCGGCCACGGGGGCCGTGGGGGCGGAGTGGCTCACCGGGAGGAGGGGGTGCGCCGTGCACTGGCGGACGACCTCGGAAGCGGCATCGTCAGCGGATTGGACGTCGAAGAGCACGAGGTCGGGCCGCTTGCCGTTCCCCGTGGCGCGAGCGTCACCGGGGCTGGCGGCGAAGCGAATCAGCCAGCCGAAGCGGTGAGCCTCTTCGGAGACCCGGCTGCGGTCCGAGTCGTTGAGACCGAGGCACAGGACGGAACGCGGTTGATCAGAGGAGGTCATGGTCAGGAAAAGAAGTCGACGTGGTGTCGCGAGGCAAGTCGCGGGATTTGGAAGAAGGCGCGCGGCTGCGCCGCAGACGCTGGGTGAGCGGGAAGCGGAGAGGACTCCCGCCACCGCGGTACAAGAGGGATCGGCGGGGGCTTGCCTCGAAATGAAGCCGACTTCGAGGAACCTCCAACCCTGAACCCGCGAGGGGGGTGCTCCAGGACCTCCACGGGGGGCAGGCCCATGGGAGTAGCCGAGGGGTGGATCCGACGGAGGGGGGAGCCGCGGATCACGGGGCGCCCCGCTGTCCACATCCGAGACGGGGCGGGCGGCTCCGTCGTTCCCTTGGATCGGGCAGGAATCTCCTGATCTGCAACTCAAGGCCCCCCAGGGGGCAGCTGAGGGGGCCAGGAATCCCTCTGGGCTTCCTGGAAGTGGACGCTCACCCGGGCGCCGGGGGCCCTGCAGGGGGTCGCTGCGGGCGCGCGGATGGGGCGTCGAAGGGGGGGCCGCTGGGCCCCTCGCCCGGGGCCCCACGCCCTGCGGGGCAGCGGTCGTCGGTCGCGGGCCAAGCCGCCCCGATCAAATGCGCTCACACACCGGTAGGGGCGTCCCGTACTGTTCCCGCGTGATGTGGATCGATGACCCATCCCGGGACCACCTGCCGGGAACCAAGCCCCTGTGGGTGGCGCTCTGCCTGACCCTGCTCCTCCCGGGATGCTCGGGCTCCGACGGCCCGACGGCGCCCGGTCGAGATGGAGCACTCCCCACCGAAGAGACAGGGGGCCAGGACGCTCCCGGTGACTCCCCGGGGACAGGGGAGCAAGGGGCGGAGACGGGCGAGATGGAGGAGTCCATCCGGCTCGTCGTGGAGCTGGAGGAACTCGTGGAGTCCCTCGGCGCCATCCCGGCCGACCTGAAGGTGGTCTCCGACGCCAGCTTGCGGGAGCCGGGCGATCCCGCGGACTGGCCCGCGCCCGCATCGGTGGGGGGGGACCCGGTCCGGATCCTGCGCGAGGTGCACCCCACCAGCGGGACCCTGCTCCGGATCGCCACGGCCCGGCCTGCGAAGGCAGAGGGGGAGGCGCCGGTCTTGCACGGCCCGGAATGGCGCTTCCATGAGTCGGGGGCGACCCGTTCCATCCAGTGGTGGAAGGACGATGTTCCCCACGGCCCCATGAAGCAGTGGCGCCCGGTGGGGATGCTCGCTCGGGAGGGCGTGTTCTCCGACGGCCAACGGGACGGTCTCTGGCGCGCCTACGCCAAGAACGGGCAGCTGATCGAGCAGAAGATCTACCGCAATGGGCTCCCGGAGGGCGAGCACCGCGCGTGGTTCCCCACGGGCAAGGAGAAGGAGCTGGAGTCCTACGTGGGAGGCGTCCTGGACGGTCCCCGCAAGGAGTGGGGGCGCGATGGGCTCCTCGTACTCACGGAGGTCTACGAGGCAGGCGCCCTGAACGGGCGCTGGTCCGATTTCTTCCCCGGGACGAGCAGCCCGCGCCAGTGGGGCGAGTACCGGAACGGGAAACGGGACGGCACCTGGCGGCGTGCCTCCGCGACCGGCGTGACCCTGTCCTCGGCCACCTACGAGGGCGGCGTCCTCGAGGGGCGGGTCAGGCTCTGGACCGAGGAGGGTGTCCTGATTGAAGAAACCACCTACTCCGAGGGCCAGAAGACCGGGCCTTCGCTGACCTGGTACGCGGATGGAACTCCACAGTCCGAAGGGCAACTGGAGAACGGCCGTCGGATCGGTCGATGGACGTACTGGAAGAGTGACGGCGCCCTGAACGAGCGCTGGTCCGGC
>CAZEFP010000479.1:0-3386 GCA_964511565.1 uncultured Planctomycetaceae bacterium | reverse complement strand
GAGAACAAGGAGGCCACGGTGCTCCTGCTGGGCCCGTGGGACGAGGACGAGGTCCTCGGAACCCAGGTCATCTCCTACCGTGCCCCCCTCGCCAAGGGCCTGCTCGGCGCCAGCACCGGTGAGCAGAGCACGGTTCAGCTCCCCGGGGGCGACATCGAGGTCGAGATCCTCTCCATCGAGGCGCCCGACCTCAGCAGCCTCGCCTGAGCCCCAGGGGGCCTGATGGGGGCTCCAGCGGCTCCTTCCCCGACCCTTCCGGGCCGGTTCGCCACTTGGCGAGCCGGCCCGCGTCTCGTTCTGGCCCAGCAATTCGGGAAGAAAGCGCAGCGCGGGCACTGGAATTCACTACATCAGCGCGTCATGATGAAGTGTTCCAGCCATGGCCATCTCCCTCGCTCAGCCCCACTCCGCGCCCACCCTCATGAAGGTGCTGGCGGACTCGACGCGCATGCGGGCCCTCGCCCTGCTCGCCCTCGAGGAGCTCTCCGTGGGCGAGCTCGCGCGCTGCCTCGGGATGGCCCAGAGCCGCGTGAGCAACCACCTGCGGGTGCTGCGGGAGCATGATCTCCTCGATGAGCGCCGTGTGGGCACGAGCACCTACCTTCGATCCGCCACCGTCAGCGCCGGGGCCTCATCCGCGCTCGGCCGTCTCTGGGGCGCGCTGGAGCCGGACATGGCGGACCTCCCCGAGCACGAGGCCGATCGGCTCCGCCTCGGGGGTGTGATGGCCGACCGCCAGGGGGATGAGCGCGCGTTCTTCGATCGCATGGCGGAGGACTGGGACAAGGTCGGGGCGCGCTTCGAGCGGGGCACGGCCCGGGAGCGTGCCGCCGCCCACCTGCTCGGACCGGGGAAGGTCTTCGCCGACCTCGGCTGTGGAACGGGGTACGTGGCCAGGAGCCTCGCGGGGGTCAGCGACCGGCTCATCTGCGTCGACCGCTCGGAAGGAATGCTTCAGGAGGCCCGATCCCGACTCCGGGACGTCACGCCAGAGCGCACCCAGGTCGAGTTCCGACAGGGCGAGCTCGACGCCCTCCCCCTCGCGGACGGTGAGCTCGACGGCGCGGTCGCGGCGATGGTGCTCCACCACCTGCCCGAGCTGACCCCGGCGGTGCGGGAGATGCTCCGGGTGCTCAAGCCGGGCGGCACCCTGAGCATCGTGGAGCTCATGCCGCACCACGAGGCGTGGATGCACCAGGACCTCGGCGACCGCCACCTGGGCCTCGACCCCGCCACCATCCAACAAGCCCTCACCCGAGCCGGCTTCGTCGACGTCATCGTCGAACCGCTCGAGGATCGTTATTGCCCGCAGCCCGGCTCCGATGGGAGCGGCGATGCGGAACATCGCGCGGCCCCTCCCCGTGGAGATGTCGCGCTGCCCCTCTACCTCGTCCGCGGGCGCGCCCCGCAACCCTGACGCCCACGGGCGCCAACCCCAACAACCATCATGTCCACTGCAACCACGCAGCGACCGGTCGTCACCGACTTCCACGTCAAGGATCTCGCCGAGGCCGACTTCGGCCGCAAGGAGATCCGCATCGCCGAGAAGGAGATGCCCGGCCTCATGGCCCTCCGCGAGGAGTACGCCGGCAAGTTCCCGCTGAAGGGTGCCCGCGTCTCGGGCTCCCTCCACATGACGATCCAGACCGCGGTCCTCATCGAGACCCTGGTCGAGCTCGGCGCCGAGGTCCGTTGGGCCTCCTGCAACATCTTCTCCACCCAGGACCACGCCGCCGCCGCGGTCGTCGTCGGGCCCCACGGCACGGTCGACGCCCCCACCGGCATCCCCTGCTTCGCCTGGAAGGGTGAGACGCTCGAGGAGTACTGGCAGTGCACCGAGCGGATGCTCACCTGGCCCGAGGGCGAGCTCCCGAACATGATCCTGGACGACGGCGGCGACGCCACCATGTACGTCCTCAAGGGCGCCGAGTACGAGCGCGCGGGCGCCGTGCCGGCCGCCGAGGAAGGCGCCAGCGCCGAGTGGAAGGTCGTGCTCGCCTCGCTCACCGAGAGCGTCGCCAAGTACACCGACAAGTGGCAGAAGGTCGCCGCGAGCATCAAGGGCGTCTCCGAGGAGACGACCACGGGGGTCCATCGCCTCTACCAGATGGTCGAGCGTGGGGAGCTTCCGTTCCCGGCCATGAACGTCAACGACGCCGTCACCAAGAGCAAGTTCGACAACCTCTACGGCTGCCGCCACAGCCTCACCGACGGCATCCTCCGCGCCACGGACGTGATGCTCGCTGGCAAGGTCGCCGTGGTCTGCGGCTACGGCGATGTCGGCAAGGGTTCTGCCCAGTCGCTGCGCGCCCAGGGCGCCCGCGTGATCGTCACCGAGATCGACCCCATCTGCGCGCTTCAGGCCGTGATGGAAGGCTTCGAGGTCGGCCTGCTGGAGGACTACCTCTCCGAGGCGGACGTGTTCATCACGACGACCGGCAACAAGGACATCATCCGCCTCGAGCACATGGAGCAGATGAAGGACATGGCCATCGTCGGCAACATCGGCCACTTCGACAACGAGATCCAGATGGCGGAGCTCGAGACGAAGGAGGGCATGATCCGCGAGAACATCAAGGAGCAGGTGGACCGCTGGGAGTTCCCCGACGGCCACAGCATCCTCGTGCTCGCCGAGGGCCGCCTCCTGAACCTCGGCTGCGCCACCGGCCACCCGAGCTTCGTCATGAGCTGCTCCTTCACCAACCAGGTGATGGCGCAGATCGAGCTCTTCCAGAACGCCTCGCTCTACGAGAACAAGGTCTACACCCTGCCGAAGCACCTCGATGAGCGCGTCGCGCGGCTCCACCTCGGCCAGCTCGGCGTGAAGCTCACCGAGATGACCAAGGACCAGGCCGACTACCTTGGCGTCCCCCAGGAAGGCCCCTACAAGCCGGACCACTACCGCTATTGATCGGACGCGATCACCCCGCAAGGGGGAGTCGCCCTGAACCCCGTGGCCCCGCCTGGCATCGCCGGGTGGGGCCACCATTCGTTACGGTGAGCGCTTCGTCACTGCGGAACGGCGCCGCTCGAAACGCGCCCCTCCCTTCCGTCGTGAGTGGACCCTAAGGCAACGAGACCCCGGTAACCCATGCTGCGAACCCTCTGGAGAATCGTCGAAGCGGTTGGAGGAGGCGTATGGCGCCTCATTTGCGCGCTGGTCGGCGCCGCACTCCTTGGGATCATCGGCCACTCCCGTATGGGTGTGTCGGGGCTCATCGGCGGCGCCATTGGAGGGCTCATCCTCGGGTGGCTGTTCGGCCGCCTCGTGGGGCCCGAGGACGTCCTGACCTGAGGGGCGCGGCTGGCGCCCACGGCCTCGCCAACGGTCTCCCTGGACGGGATGAGCCGACGCGAGCTCGATGAGCGCGAGACCTAGTCGAAGG
>CAZEFP010000478.1:0-3400 GCA_964511565.1 uncultured Planctomycetaceae bacterium | reverse complement strand
CTCGCCGTGGATCTGCTCCTCGATCCCGACGTCCACGAGGCCGAGCAGCGTCGGGTAGAGGTCGTAGAGATAGGTGAGCGCCGTGAGATGAATCCCCTCCGGGATCCCGGGGCCCGAGATCATCATGGGCGCGCGGAGGCTGTGCTCGTAGACGCTCTGCTTGCCCAGGAGCCCGTGACTGCCCACGGCCAGCCCGTGATCCGCCGCGTAGACGATGATGGTCTCCCGCTCGCCGCCGCGGGCGTCGACGGCGGCCAGCACGCGCCCCACGGCCGCGTCGAGGTGCTCGATCAGCCCGTAGTACTCGGCGAGCTGGTCCCGCACGACCTCCGGGTCCCTCGGCCACGCCGCGAGCTTCTCGTCGCGCACCTTCAGGAAGCCGTTGTCGAAGTCGTGCTGCGGACGGAAGTTCCCCGGCAGGGGCGGACGCTCACGGTCGCGCCATGCCGGCGGCGGATCGCGCGGGTCGTGCGGCGCGGTGAAGGCCACGTAGCAGAAGAACGGAGCGTCCTCCGGCGCGGAGGCGATGAAGTCGGCCGCGGCCCCGGAGAAGATGTCGGAGGAGTGCCCCTCCGCCCGCCGCCCCTCGCTGAACGTCCCGTCGTCCTCCATGTCGACCACGGGCACCTTGTTGTGGTCCGACATCCCGCCGAACATGATCTCGCGTCCCGCGGAGAAGCTCCGGGTGAAGGAGTCTCTCCCGTTGTGCCACTTGCCCGTGCCGAAGGTCTGGAAGCCCGACTCGCCCAGGAGCTCACCGAGGGTTCGGCACCCCTCCATCGTGCGGTGATCGATGGCGTGGTAGGCCCGCCCCGTGTGGAGCATCGCCCGGCTCGGCGCGCACACGGCGCCGTGGGAGGAGCCCATGCAGTACGACCGCCGGAAGGAGACGCCGCCCGCCGCGATCCGGTCCATGTTGGGCGTCTCGATGGCCGGGTTCCCCCAGGCGCCGATCGTGTCCACCCGCTGGTCGTCCGCGAAGACGAGGAGGATGTTGGGTCGATCGTCGGGGGCCGCCGCCTCCCGCTCGGGCGCTTCGAAGGTGACGGGGGCGAGGTCCGCCTCCTGGGCCGGGGCTGAGCCCGCGAGGGACCCGAGGAATGCGAGGGCGAGGAAGGACTGGAGCATGCCGTCAGTCTATCGGTCCCTGCAGGTCCGACAGCATCCGCCCTTGTGGGTATGCTCCACCGCCCCCGGAACCACGGCATCGAACCACCGCCGCATCACCCGCCATGACCCTCCTGCCTCCGCTCGCCCTCGCCCTCCTCGCAGCACCCGTCGTCGCGGACTTCCAGCCCGCCGCCACCTCCAGCGCCGGCTCGCTCGCCCGTGAGGCCGCCACTACCGGGCACGACGACCGGTCCGACCTCGTCATCCTCAAGGACGGCAAGGAGGTCGAGTGCCGCGTCATCCTCGAGGCCGACGAGTACATCCTCACCAAGCGGGGCTCGAAGAAGAAGCAGTACGCCCGCGCCGAGATCGCCGAGATCCACTCCGTCGAAAGGAGCCTCGCTCAGCTCTTCGAGCGCTACGACGCGCTCCCCTCGCGGGGGCCCGCGGAGCTCGCCGAGCTCGCCCTGTTCTGCGAGCAGAACGAGCTCCCCAGCGAGGCGCGCAACCTCTGGCTCCAGGTCCTGACCCTCGACCCCGAGAACGAGCAGGCCTGGAACGAGCTCGGCGGCGTCTACACCAAGCGGCGCGGCTGGCGGCTCAAGGTCCGAGGGCGCTTCTACACCGTGGACCAGCTCCGAGAGCGGGTCTCCGACTGGAAGCACGCCATGGAGATCCCGACCGCGCACTTCCTCCTGAAGACGGACATCGAGCCCGAGCGAGCCCTGAACATCGCCCTGAACCTCGAGCGCGCCTACATGACCTACTACGAGGTGATCGGCGAGGCCCTCGCGCTGCAGGTCTTCGACGAGGTCCCCGAGGTCCACGTCTTCAAGGACCCCAAGGACTACCCGACTCCCCGCTTCCAGGGGGATCAGGCGTGGTTCAGCCGAGGTGAGAACACCGTCTTCGTGAACGGAGCCGGACCTTCGGTCGCCAACGACGCGGTCTTCAAGCTGACCCACGCGCTGGTGCTCAACTCGTTCCGACGGACCATCGGCGGCAACGGGAGCATCGCGCCCTGGACCGAGCGAGCCCTGGCGGAGGCCTTCTCCTACGCGCTGCGGATCGAGGACGGCGTGGCCTCCTGGGAGTTCGGCCAGCCGATCGAGGAGTACTTCCGCTTCCAGGCGGCGGACGACAAGCCCCTGGGGATGAAGCGCCTGATCACCGCCGGCTACGGCGCCTTCAACAACGGGACGGATGCCCAGCGCTACAACGCGGAGTGCCACACCCTGATGTTCTTCCTCCTCCACGCGGAGGAGGGCAGGTACCGCCAGGGCATCGCGGACTACATGCGGAGCTCCTTCAAGGGCCAGAGCGCCCCGACGCACTTCGAGAAGGCGCTCGGGGTGAAGATCAAGGACCTCGAGCCTGAGTGGAACACCTTCGTCAACGCGACCGCCGCTCGATGACCGGGGCCGCTCGCACACCAGGACCCTGGCGGCGCGCCGCGCTCCTGGGCCTCGCTTGGCTCGCCGCTGGCTGCGTCCTCACCGAGAGCCAACGGATCGACAAGGAGCTCGCCGAGGGGCGCTTCGAGATCCACGCCGGGCAGCCGTCCAGTGCGCTCAAGGCGCCAGCGTCGTTCGCCTACGCGCCAGGCTCCACCGTCCACCTCGCAGACAACCGATTCGACTCCTTCGAGATCGAGGGCCTGCTCCGTTCTGCCCTTGCGGCGCGCCTTGGGAGCCTCCGCCTGACGGCCACGCCCGGGGCCACGCCCGACTACCTGGTGGGGTACCTGGTCACGTCGGATGAGGGCGCCATGGTCGCCGAGGCCATGTCCACCATCGGGATGCCGGCGCCCCGTAAGGGGGAGAACAGGATGCTCCCCCAGGGAACGCTCGTCCTCGCCATCAGCGATCCGAGCAGCAACCGGCTGATCTGGAAGGGGTCCATCGTGGGCGCCATCGACCCAGAGAGCGACCCCGAACGAAGGCAGGAGCGCGTCGACCTGGCGGTCGCCGCGCTCCTGCGAGAGCTCGCTGACTCCTGAAGGCGCCTCACGGCGCCCACCGGATCAGGTCCTGGACGCTTCGAAGATGCTCTGGATGGCGCCGTTGAGCATGCCGTCGAACTCGTCGCCGGACTGCTTCGCGGAGAGGCCTTCGGAGAGCGCGCGCGAGAAGCTCGCGATCATGCCCTCGTTCAGCGTCAGGCGGCGGTTGGATTCCTCACGGCTGTAGCCGCCGGAGAGCGCCACGACCCGCAGCACCTGGGGATGCTCGATGCAGGGGGTGTAGAAGCCGTTGGCCTCGGGCAGCGTGAGCTTCAGCATCACGTGCTG
>CAZEFP010000477.1:2786-3409 GCA_964511565.1 uncultured Planctomycetaceae bacterium | reverse complement strand
GGGGTGGTCGCCGCGGGAGCCGGCGCGGCTTTGGCCGCGGCGGTGGCCCGCGTGGTGGCGGTGGCTTCGTGCGCCAGGGAGATCGCGAAGAACCCGATTCGGGCTCCTGGGGCCGCCCCGATGGCGGCTACGGCGGCGGTTACGGCGGCGGGCCGGGCGGTGGACGACGTGGGAGCGGCCGCCGCAGGAACGGCGGCTCGAGACGGGGGGGCCGCGGAGGGTTCCGCCGCGGCGGTGGTCGGCGCCGCTGATCTGCGGCGAAGCCCCTCAGTGACCATGGGCGGCGGTGACGCGGAGGGAGCCCGGGGCGTATCATCCGCGCCATGCCTGAACTCCCCCGTGACCCCGTCGCCGAAGAGCCCGCCGTCGGCGTGATCGGCGGCTCCGGCCTCTACGAAATCGACGGCCTCTCCGACATCGAGGAGGTGGTGCTCTCGACCCCGTTCGGTGACCCCAGCGACGCGTTCGTCGTGGGCCGATTGGACGGCGTGCGGATAGATTTGGGTTCAACATGTTGCCGATGCCGATGCGATTCGATTCTTTCTCGGCTACTTTACTTTATAGGAGTAAGGAGACGGAAGTGCTTGCCTCTGGACGTGTGAAGCTACGTTGCAACGTAGCTA
>CAZEFP010000477.1:0-2776 GCA_964511565.1 uncultured Planctomycetaceae bacterium | reverse complement strand
GTGCGGATGGTCTTCCTGCCCCGCCACGGGCGCGGCCACCGCATCAACCCGTCCGAGATCAACTTCCGCGCCAACATCTGGGGGATGAAGCGCCTCGGGGTGACCCGGATCCTCGCCATCGGGGCCGTGGGGTCCCTCCGGGAGGAGATCCCCCCCGGAGACTTCGTCGCCGTGGACCAGTTCATCGACCGGACCCGGCACCGGGCCGACACCTTCTTCGAGGGCGGGGTCGTGGCCCACGTCATGTTCGGAGATCCGGTGTGCTCGAGCGTGCGCGCGTCGCTCCGCGACGCCGCGACGGAGGCGGGGGTCACCGTGCATGACGGGGGGACCTACGTGTGCATGGAGGGGCCGCAGTTCTCCACCCGCGCCGAGTCCAACATGTACCGGGGCCTCGGCGCGCATGTGATCGGCATGACCAACCTGCAGGAGGCCAAGCTCGCCCGGGAAGCGGAGATCTGCTACGCGACGCTCGCCATGTCCACGGACTTCGACTGCTGGCATGAGGGCCACGACGATGTGACCGTGGATGCCATCCTCGAGGTCATGGCAAGGAACGTCGGCCACGCACGTGAAGCGGTCCGGATCGCCGCGCCGAGGGTCGCCGCCCTCCCGCCCTGCGCGTGCCACACGGCGCTCCAGACGGCCATCCTCACCGCGCCAGACGCCATCAGCGACGCCGCGCGGCTGCGCCTTGGGCTGCTCCTCGAACGCCCGCTGGGAGGCGCGGAATGAAGCACTCCATCGCCCTCCTTGGCGTCACAGGCGCGGCTGCTCTGCTCGGCGGGTGCGCCGCCTCGTCCGGGCCCCCCCTGCCCGAGAAGTTCGAGCAGCGCTCACCGGTGCTCGGCGGGCACAACGGTCCCCCCGTGGACCAGGGCCAGACCGGCACCGCGCGCTTCGTGAACCCGCTCCTCGACGCCTTCGACAGCGAGGCCGCGATCTCTGTCGCGACCTTCCTGGACGGCTTCTATCGGACGCCGGGTAATGACGGCTACGACGAGTCCATCGAGCGCGTTATCGCCGCCCTCTACGGGGGAGGCTTCGGGGCGAGCAGCGGGTTCGATCTCTCGGTGGCGAGGAAGGGTGTGGGGCCGGGCTGGAATCCGGTGTCCGCCAGCATCTCGGCTGTGGCTGGCCGGAGAGCGGTCGCCGAGGCCGCGAAGCGCGGGGTCAAGGCGCGCCCGGGCGCCGCCCGAGTGGTCGAGCTCATGGGATTCGAGAACCCGTCCGATCGCCATCGGGTCATGCTCCCCGTGGGCGCGCCGAGCTGCGATCTTCAGGGGCCGATCGCGGTGGGGCTCACGGAGGTCGAGCCCGGGCGGGTGCTCCTGACCGACCGGCCGCTGAAGGCGGTCCAGAAGGAGGCCGTGGAAGGGGGCGCCGTGGCGATCGTCTCCGACTACATCCTGCCTTACTGCGTGGATCCCACGGGCGACAAGCGCGACTACGACGCGGTGTTCTGCGACGAGGTGGACCCGGCGGCGGAGGGCATCCCGAGCTTCCAAGTCTCTCCCCGCGTCGGCGCTGCGCTCAGGAACGCCGCCAATGTCGGGACCCAGCTCAAGCTCGAGGCCAGGGTGCGCGTGGAGGCGCGTCCCCTCAGGACCATCCTCGCCACCATCGAGGGGGCCGAGCGACCCGAAGAGGTGGTGTTCATCCTCGCCCACATCGACGGGGCAGGGGCCAATGACAACGCGGCCGGTGCGGGCGGTGTCGCCGAGCTGGCGCTCGCCATGAAGCGTCAGATCGAAGCCGGGGAGCTCGCCCGTCCGCGCCGGTCCGTGTGCTTCGTCTTCGGCACGGAGCGCGGCGCCGGGGCGGCGGCGATGGAGGAGAACGGCGGTCAACCGGTGGCCGCCATCGTCGCGGACATGATCGCGGCGGACGCCGCCAAGACCGGCGCGATTTGCCTCCTCGAGCGAGGCTGGGACCCCGCCAACTACTTCCTGCTGCCTCCTGATGAGCACACGCCGTGGGACGGAGGGGAGCAAGCCGTGGGGGACATCGTCCCGCACGGCCTCTCGATCATCTGCCGCGAAGCCCTGATCGACGTGAGCTATGCCGAGGTCGCGCGGGGGAAGGGGAGCTGGACCACTGGGGAGCACCCCTGGGAGGGCGGCGGTGACCACGATGTGTTCCTGGCCAGGGGGGTCGCCTCTGCGCTCATCTGGCACTTCACGGACTTCGCGTTCCACACGAGCCTCGACCGGATGGACATGATCGACCCGGGGGAGCTCCGACGCACGGCCGTGGCCGTGGGGGCGGCGGCGCTGGCGGTGGCGGACGCCCAGCCCATGGACCTCGAGCGGCACCTCGACACGCTCAACCTGGAGCGGCGAGCGCGCCTCGACGCGGTGGTCCGCGCGGAGGCCGGGCCCGAGGCGGAACAGCTCTGGAAGGACTGGTTCCGCGGGGCCCGCTTCTGGCTCAAGGCGCTCACCGCCGGCGAGCCCCTTGTGCCCGCCAGACCCCTCGACGTCCCGCTGGCGTCAGCGCCCGAGCCGGACGCACAGAGCTGAGGGCCCTGCCGCGTGGGCAGCGGCCCGACGCTCGGGGCGGCCACGCCGATTCGACTTGCGCGCCCCTCGGGGCGTCCGCGGACCTATCGGGCCGGCGGGGTCATGGCCTGCACGAACTCTGCCTCGCTCATCCGCCCGTCGCCGTCGCGGTCGAGGGTGGCGAGCACGCTCGAGAGCCGAACCGGGGCGAACGTCGTGCCCTCGAGCCGCTCCAGGTCATCCGGATACAATTGGAACGAGAAATCATCCGGCAT
>CAZEFP010000476.1:0-3412 GCA_964511565.1 uncultured Planctomycetaceae bacterium | reverse complement strand
GACCTGCCGAGAGGGGGCACCTCTCCCAAGAAGAGCTCGTTCGCAGGCTACGGGCAGATCAACTGCAACTATCAGTACGGCCACCAGGAAGTGGACCTACACCGGGCGCTCCAGAAGTCGTGCAACGTCTACTTCGCAGCGCTCGGTGAGCGGGTCTACGGGCCAGCGTCCATGCGGGATGCGTACAGGAGCTTCGGGTTCGGCGAGCCGACCGGGATTCGTTTCGATGACGACGGGCTCCGGAGCGGGCTGGTGGATAGCTACCGCATGAACCCAAGCGGCCCCCTTGCGGCGGGCGCCCCTGTGGAGGGAGTCAACGAAGTCGTTCGCCAGTTCCTGGGTAATGGCCTCGCCCATGCGGATGTCAACGTCATGCAGGTCGCTCGGGCCTACGCCGGCCTCGCGACGGGCGCGCTGCCCCGCATGCGATTGGTCCGCCGGGTCGGTGACCTGGAGGTCCCGGCCGAGCGCCTCGATCTAGGTATCAGCAGCGAGCACCTTGCGACCATCCATGGGGCTCTCAGGTCGGTGGTGCAAGAGAACGGCTCTGCGAAGAACGCATGGCTGACGCCCGATAAGATCGGCTTCAAGCTCGCAGCGAAGACGGGGAGCGCCGACTACCGAGAGGGCGCCGTGCCGCCCATCGGGAGGCCGTCGGCTCCGATCCAGGACTTCAACGAGAACGGCATGCGGAAGCACACCTGGCTCGCCGGGTGGTTCCCGGCGGAGGAGCCGCGCTTCGTCATCACGGTCTACGTCCACGACACCAGCGCCACGGCAAGCCACTCGGCCGCCTACGTCGCTCGCAAGTTCCTCCTCACCGACGCGGTGCAGGAGCTGATCAACGACCCGTCGGCCCCGGCCGAGGGGACAGCGGTCGAGGCGAGCGCTGATCTGGAGGAGGGGCGATGATCGAGGCGATCCGCGGCACCTTCGGGCGCATCGTCTCCACCGGGCACGTGCGCTGGTCCGAGTTCGCGTGGCCGGTGCTGCTGCTGGCGGCGGGCCTCCTCGCAGCGGGAATGACGTTCGTCTCCGTGATGGCGGACTCCGTGAGCAACCCCGAGCTCGGGGGCGTCGACTACGAGGGCCACCGCCAGAAGATCCTCGTGGCCCTGCCGGTGTTCTTCGCCGGGCTCTTCCTGCGGCCCAGCTGGCTCAAGCGGAACGCCGCGCTGATCTACGCGGGCTGCCTCGTGCTGCTGGCCCTGGTGCCCCTGATCGGCGACGAGCGCAACAACGCGCGGCGCTGGATCCAGCTGCCCAAGTTCGACCTCCAGCCGAGCGAGCTCGCGAAGATCGGGGTGATCCTCATGCTCGCCCGGGTGCTCCACGAGAACCCGCTCAGGACCGGACGGGACTGGTTGAAGCCCATGCTCGTGACGGCGGTCCCGATGCTGCTCGTCGCGGCCCAGCCCGACCTCGGGACGGCCCTGACCATGGTCCCCGTGCTGGCGGGGCTCCTGTACCTCGCGGGCGGCAGCGGACGCGCCCTCGGGGTGCTCGGCCTCACGGCGGTGGCGGCGGGCTTCGGCATCTGGCAGAGCGGGCTCGTGCAGTCCTACCAGCTGGAGCGGATCGAGACCTGGGTGGAGTCCTTCGACGACCGCGAGCTGATCGAGTCACGCAACGGTCTGGGCTTCCACACCTACCACGCGCGCACCTTCACGGGGAACGGGGGCCTCTACGGGCGGGGCCTCGGCGAGGGGGTCGCCAACGAGACCGGGCTCCTGCCCGAGCGCGACTCCGACTCGATCATCGCGGTGATCGGCGAGGAGTGGGGCTTCGCAGGGACGGCGATGGTCATCTCGCTGTACGGCCTGATGGTTGGGCTGCTCATGCTCCACGCCGCGGGGCTCCGGGACCGCTTCTCTCGGCTCGTGGTGGGGGGCGTGGCGATCTACTTCGCCGCGCACCTGTTCATCAACGTCTCCGTCAACCTCGGCCTCCTGCCGATGACGGGGCTGACGCTGCCGCTCTTCTCCACCGGGGGCTCGTCGCTCCTGGCCACGTTCCTCGCCCTGGGGCTGGCGCTGGGGCTCTCGTCCCACCACGAGCGGAGCCTCGGGGGCGACGCCTTCCGCCGGTACTGAGCGCGGCCTCCCCTCGCCGGCGCGCCGGGACCCGCGGGAGCGGGGCGGCGCCGCGCGCGGCGGGGGTCAGGAGAGGAGGAACTGCAGGTCGTCGGAGTCCAGGTCCGAGAGCGACGACGCGGCGCCGCCGAGGACCAACGACGACAGGTCGCGCTTCTTCTCCTGGAGCTCGAGGACCCGGTCCTCGATCGTGTCGCTGGCGATCATCCGGTACACGTGCACGGGGTGCTCCCGGCCGATGCGGTGCGCGCGGTCGATGGCCTGGGCCTCGACGGCGGGGTTCCACCAGGGGTCCAGCAGGAACACGTAGTCCGCCGCCGTGAGGTTGAGGCCCGTCCCGCCCGCCTTGAGGCTGACGAGGAACAGGGGCACCTCGGGGTCGTTCTGGAAGGCGTTGACCTCGGCCTCGCGCTTGCGGGTGCTGCCGTCCAGGTAGGAGTAGCGCAGGCCCTTGGCGTCGAGCGCCGCCCGGACGATGCCCAGGAACCCGGTGAACTGCGAGAAGATGAGGGCCTTGTGCCCCTGGTCCACGAGCTCCTCCACGAGGGGGAGAAGCACGTCCAGCTTGGCTGACGACTCTCCCTGCCGCGTGGGGTCGATGAGGCCGGGGTGGCAGGAGGTCTGTCGCAGGCGGAGCAGGGCCTTGAGGACCTCGACGCCGCCACGGGAGCCGGCCGCAGCGAAGCTCGAGCGGTAGTGCTGGCGGATCTCGTCGTAGTCCTGGCGCTGCTTGCCGTCGAGGGTGCACTCGAGGACCTGCTCGGTCTTCGGCGGCAGGTCGTCGAGGACCTCGTCCTTGGTCCGGCGCAGGAGGAACGGCCGGACCGCGCGGACGAGGATGTCTCGGGACTCGTCGTCGAGCCTGGCCGAGCGGCCCTTGGCCCGCAGCCGTTGACCGAGCCGGGTCCCCTCGAGGGTGCCGGGGTTCAGGAACTCCAGGAGCGAGCCCAGCTCGCCCAGGTGGTTCTCCACCGGGGTACCGGAGAGGGCCAGGCGCTGGCGGGCCTTCAAGCTACGCGCGGCGGCGGCCGTCTGGCTCGACGCGTTCTTGATCGCCTGGGCCTCGTCCAGGACCACCAGGTCGAAGTCGATCTGAGCCAGCTCCGCCTGGTCGCGGCGGAGCGTGCCGTAGGTGGTCAGGAGGATGTCCGGGGACTCGGCGCTACCGAGCGCCTCCAGGCGGTTGGCGCCGGTGTAGTTGACGACCCCGAGGTCGGGGGAGAAGCGCTTCGCCTCCGCGCGCCAGTTGAAGATCACCGAGCGGGGCGCGACCACGAGCGAGGGCCGACGGTCCTCGGTGTTCCTGGCCCGGTGCAGCA